>RZYW01000119.1 GCA_009930175.1 Clostridia bacterium | reverse complement strand
GTATAAATAATAAATCCTTCACAATGACCAAAATGTTCCGTTACTTTCTCATTATCTGAAGCTACTGCTATTTTCATATTTAAACCTCCAAGTATTCTTTAATAATTTCGTAGAGTTTTTTTACTTCTTTTCCTGAGTCACATTCTATATCAGCTATTGTTAAACCATTATTAACAGCTTTTATAGCTTCCTTGTCAAAAGGTATTTCCCCAATATAAGGAATCTCATTTTTTTCACAAAATTCTTTTATTTCCTTTGTTTTATTAATATTCACATTAAATTTATTAACACATACTAATGTTTTTGTTTGAAACTTTGAAGCAGTTTGAATAATTCTTTCCATATCTGCAATACCAGATACAGAAGGTTCCGCAACAACTAATATAATATCTACCCCACTAATTGAAGCAATAACTGGGCATCCTATTCCAGGTGAACCATCAATAATTGCAAATTCAGTTTCTTTTGCATTTTCCTTAAGTTGTTTTTTTACTTCACTAACTAATAAACCAGAAGTTCCGCTACCCATTTTTAGTTTTGCTGTGGAAAAAACATGATTATTTTTATATAATTCTATATCTCCTGCCTTAGCAGGGTTTAGCTTTATAGCCCCAACAGGACAGACATATTCACAAACACCGCAACCTTCACAGGCATAATAATCTATTAAATACTGTCCATTAATCAAATTTATACTATCAAACCTGCACTTTCTCATACATAAACCACATTTTCTGCAAATATCCTGATTAATTTCTGCTTTTGGTAAACCAAAATAATCCTTTATAATTGGCTCATTACTTTGTTTCAAAACCAAGTGAAGATTAGGAGCATCAATATCACAATCTGCAAAAGCTTTTGCTTCAGAAATTTTTATCAACGCACTTGCAATTGTTGTCTTTCCAGTTCCACCTTTACCACTTAACACAAGAAGTTGTTTCATATTATTCTACCTCCTTTACTATCTTTTCAAGTAAAGAGGAAAATAACTTTTTATATTCTTCTTTTTCAGCAGCAAGAATATTGCCTTCACTATTTAGATTACCAATTTCTTCACTATAATAAATTTTCCCTAGAATATTAATATTATTTTCATTACAAAAAATTTCAGAAGGATTGATTCCTTCTGAATACTTATTCAATATTACGCCAAGAGGCTTTTTAAATAAAGTAACTAATTCATAAACCATTTCCAGATTATGCGCACCAAAAATCGAAGGTTCCGCAACTAAAATGCAATAATCTGCATCATTAATACTTTCCATTACAATACAAGCACTTCCTGGAGGACAATCAATTATATTTATATCTTTATTCTCTTTTTCAACCTCTCTCATCAATCCTTTAATTACAGGTATGCCCGAAGCTTCTCCAATATTCAAAATACCAGTAAAAACAGAAACATTTCCACTTTCACCAATTTCTATTTTACCAATATCTTTATCTTTTTCTGAAATAGCACCTACTGGACAAACTAATGTACAACCTCCACAAGAATGACAAATATCTTCGAATACAAGCAATCTTTTACCTGTATAAGCTAATGCATTAAAATTGCAAAAATTAACACACTTTCTGCAACCAATACATTTTTCTTGATCCACAAAAGGCATCTTAACATTTATTTTTTTTGTTTTATTTTTCTTTGGTTTAAAATATAAAAAACCATTTGGTTCTTCTACATCACAGTCAATATATGAACTGTTTTCAGCTGAATATGCAAGGTTTACAGATACAAGAGTCTTTCCAGTGCCACCTTTTCCACTTAATACTGCAATTTTCATAATTAATTGCTGGCCTTTCCATGAAAACCTTCATGTATATCATTTAATAAACTTAATCTATCTTCTAAAAATTTCTCAATATTTTCTTTTGCTGAAACCTTTTCTGATTTATACATTCTAATATCTGCACTACTAACAACATCAGCTGCATTTTCACCACATCTTGGAGTAATTAGAACTTTGGCACCACTATCAACCACAAATTGAGCAGCTTTTATACCAGCTCCACCTTTTGCATTAGCCGCAGTATTTTCTATATATTCAACATCTTTTGTTTCAGTATCGTAAACTGCATAATATGGAGCTCTTCCAAAAGATACAGATACTTCATTATTTAAATCCTTTTCGTCTATAGGCAAAGCTATTTTCATTTTTATAACCTCCTGTTTCTTCCTGCTCCATTGCCCCGGCCGCATCTGCCACAACTTTGACCAGGTTTCTTGTCTTCGCATAGAAGATAATCTCCACCTTCTATTTTCATCAATATTCCATCGACTAATGAGATTGCAATTTTTTTCCTTGCAGTGTTATAAATTCCCTGAACAGTAGTCCTTGCAACATCCATTCTTTCAGCACATTCTTCTTGATTTAATCCTTCAAAATCAATAAGACGTATTGCCTCATATTCATCAATACTTAATGTTATTATTTGATTCTCATCAACTGATCCTTTTAATGGGCCAAAAAGATTTCTCTTAGGGAGTTCACAAACCCTTCTTCTTCTTCTCGGTCTCGGCATAAATTATAGACCTCTCCTTCCTTGTCTTCTTCCTAGACCTCTTCCGGTTCCAGCAGGTCTATTACCTCTACCAAAAGCATAAACACTATTCTTTGCTTCGGAATTGTTATCTCCAGAATTACAAAGACCCATTTTTCTTCCTGTCATTGGTCCTTTTCCTTCTGGTCCTGTACCATTTCTTCCTGGCATTCTACTCACCCCTTTATTGACATATGTCACTTACAATCATTATTTTACACCTTTTGCGACATATGTCAATAACTATATCTCTGATAATCCGTAAGTTTCCTCTACAGGGAGTACAAATGCAATTCCATTACCTTCATCATTTAATTTAACTTCTTCGATGATGCTATCTAATATTTCTTTTGTATTTTCTTTATTTGATAAAATTAATATTATTTCTTTTTCAGGTTCTATGGCTATCCCAAAAAGTTTAGCTTTTTCATGTATCCC
>RZYW01000118.1 GCA_009930175.1 Clostridia bacterium | reverse complement strand
GGCTCAAGCATTGGAATTTTTGCAGCTCTTGCATAATGTCTGGAATCCTGCTCATTTTGCGAGCTGTGCATTCCTGGGTCATCGGCAACAATAATTACCATACCACCATTTACTCCAGTATAAGAAGCAGTAAACATCGGATCTGCAGCAACGTTTAGTCCAACATGCTTCATTGCACACATGGATCTTGCTCCACCAATAGATGCACCAATAGCAACTTCCATAGCTACCTTTTCATTTGGAGCCCACTCTGAATAAATTTCATCATACTGGGCAACTATTTCTGTAATTTCTGTACTGGGTGTTCCAGGATAGGAGGAAATAACCCTCACTCCTGCCTCATAGGCACCTCTGGCAATAGCCTCATTGCCAATCATCAATTTTTTCATGATTTCATCCCTTCTATATTAAAAATTATATCTTTTCTTATATTTTATTCTGAATATCAACTACACCTGCAGCACAGTATTTTTCCCTGATTTTAACTTTCTCAATTTTCCCTGTTGGATTTCTGGGAATTTTATCAAAAAATATTTTTCGGGGACGCTTGTACCTTGGCAAATCTTCACAAAAGGCAAAAATCTGTTCTTCACTGCATTCCATTTCCGGCTTAATTTCAATAACCGCCGCGGCAATCTCTCCAAGACGGGAATCAAACAAACCGATTACTGCCGCATCTTTAATAATGTCATTTTTTCTTAAAAAATCTTCAATCTGAACGGGATAAATATTCTCCCCGCCGCTAATTACAACATCCTTTTTTCTATCTACCAAATGAACAAAGCCATCTTCATCCATACGAGCCATATCTCCAGTAAGAAGCCAGCCATTTTTCAGTACTTCATCTGTAGATTTTGGGTCATTATAGTAACACTTCATCAATCCCGGACCTTTAACCCAAAGCTCTCCAACTTCACCCTGAGGTAGAGGATTGCCCTGGTCATCAGCAATTAAAATTTCCCAGTTATGACCAGCTTTTCCAATTGCACCCACTTTATGAATATTTTCTACTCCCAGGTGCACGCATCCAGGACCAATTGATTCACTTAATCCGTAATTTGTATCATATTGATGACTTGGAAAAACTTTTTTCCATCTATGAATAAGGCTTGGTGGCACTGGCTGAGCTCCAATGTGCATTAATCTCCAGGCACTTAAATCGTATTCATTTATATCAATACTACCTCTGTCAATTTCATCTAAAATATCCTGAGCCCAAGGAACTAAAAGCCAAACAATTGAAGCCTTCTCTTCTGCAGCGGTTTTAATTATCCACTCTGGTTTTACTCCTTTAAGAAGAACACCTTTTCCACCAACCAGAAAACTGCCAAACCAGTGCATTTTTGCCCCTGTATGATAAAGAGGTGGAATGCAAAGAAAAATATCATCTTTAGTCTGACCGTGATGCATATTTTCTGTGTAACAGGATGAAAGCAAGCTGCTATGACTGTGTAAAATTCCCTTAGGAAATCCTGTAGTACCAGATGAAAAATAGATAGCCCCATCGTCATTTTCATTAATTTCAACTACAGGCTCCTGGTTCGGATATTTATCAATTAGTTTATCATAACTGCAAGAAAAAGTGGGACTACTTTCCCCAACAAATATTAAAGATTTAACCTTTGGCAGGCATCCCTGAATTTTTTCAACACGCTGGATAAACTCTTCACCGAAAACAAGGGCATCTGCCTCAGAAAGATTCAGACAGTACTTAATTTCTTCAGATGTGTAGCGGAAATTCATAGGAACTACCAGGGCACCTGTTTTTAATATCCCAAAGTAGACTGGAAGCCATTCCAGACAATTCATTAAGAGAATTGCTACTTTATCTCCCTTTTTTATTCCTTTATCTATAAGCATATTCGCAAATTTGTTAGATTTTTCATTAAATTCCCGCCAGGTTATTTCCCTGCGGTGATTTAATACCTTACCAGGTTCAACAAGCTCGAATTCCTTCCATTCCTTTTCCAGTTGCTCCTTAATTTCCGGACTGATTTCTACAAGGGCAACATCTTCAGGAAATTTTTTGGAGTTTTCAACAAGAATATCTGTAATAATCATTTTTATCTCCCTTATTTTTCGTTCTTTTATTTTTTATAGCAATCCTGGGAGAAAAAGTGCAATCCCGGGAAAAATTATCAATAATATTAAGCAGACTATAATTCCAATTAAATATGGCCATACACCACTAAAAATTTCCATAACATCCATATCCTTAGCAACCCCAGCAACTACGTAAACATTAGCTCCTACTGGTGGTGTAATTACTCCCATTCCAAGAGCCAAAACCACAATAACCCCAAACCATACAGGGTCGTAGCCCAGCTGAATTATGATCGGATAAAAAATTGGTGTTGTCATAAGAACTAAAGCCAGGCCGTCAATAAACAGACCCAGTAAAAAGTAAACAAATAGTATTAAAATTAAAACCATAACCGGAGGCAGAGGTGCAGATGCAGCCATATTAGCCATTGCTGTAGGTAAACCCGTTACTGCTAAAAATTTACTGTAAACAAAGGCAGAAGCCACTAAAAACAAAATCATTGCAGATAGATTCACTGATGCGGATAAGGATTTTTTAAATCCATCCCAAGTGAGACTTTTGCGAAAAATAGTAACCAAAAGTGTGGCAAAAACCCCCACTCCCCCAGCCTCAGTAGGGGTAAACCAACCTGCAAACAAGCCTCCCATTACAGCCAGAAAAATTACAATTACTTCCATGCCGGCTGAAAAAAGAGCTTTAAACTTTTCCTTCAGGGGCACAGATGGGCCTGCCGGTGCAATTTCTGGATTTTTTACAGCCACCAGCCAAGCCGTTAGCATGAAAACTGTCATAAGCAAAAACCCTGGCACAACTCCCGCCATAAACAAGGCGGAAATGGACTCTCCAGTTGAAACTCCATATAAAATAAAAATTACACTAGGAGGAACCATTACACCAATTATTGCTGCAGATGCTATTGTTGCCGTTGAAAATGATTTTTTGTAGTTATATTTATTCATTTCAGGAAAAGCCAC
>RZYW01000117.1 GCA_009930175.1 Clostridia bacterium | reverse complement strand
TGCTGACATTCCATAATATCCCATGCCTTCTCCCATTCGTGCCCGGGGAACTATATCAGAAGCTACTGTGCTCGATGCTGTGCTGGTTAGTCCCCAACCAAAACCATGAACAAATCTTATTGCCAGTAATATAAACAGGGATGCCGCCCAGGTATAGGAAATTACGCAAGACGCAAATACTATAAGTCCTAGAAAAAGTACAGCTTTACGTCCATAAATATCTAATGCGTGACCTGCAAATGGCCTTATAAGTAAGGCAGAAAATGTAAAAAAACCAACAACTAAACCTGCTGAAGTATTTCCCCCTCCAAGACTTTTGGCATACACAGGTAATGTTGGCATTAGCATTTGGAATCCAAGAAATGTAAAAAGGTTAACTAAAGTAATTAAAATAAAATCTTTAACCCAAAGGGGTTCATGTAATATATTTTCTGCTTTCTGTTCCATTTTTATCTCCTTTTAAATTGTAAAGTAGTATAATAAAGCTGCTAAAATCATTTTAGGAGGTAATATATATGCTCCATGTTTCTAAAATAAATTTCCGTTCACTTTATAAGATTGCACAGTATTTAACTTTATTAATGTTATTAATTATTCCAGCACAGATAATTATCTATATCGCTTTTCCACCCCCGAATACAGTTCAGGGTTTTTATAATCTTTTTCATGAAAATACTTTGCTAGGTCTTTTAAGCCTGGACTTATTATATCTTTTTAATAATATTATTGTACTTATAATATATTTTTCATTGTCAACCATACTATTTGAAGAAAAGCCAGTTATTGTCTCATTAGCTTTAATTCTTGGTGGGATTGGGGTCGCATGTTACTATCCATCTAATCCTGCATTCGAGTTTATTAATTTAAGTAATTCCTATTTTCTTGCAGAGCCAGAGGCAAAAATGCTGTTCCTCTCCGCCGGGGAAGCATTACTTGCCGGCTATACCGGGACATCCTTTAATGTGTACTATGTATTGAGTACAATATCCCTATTATTATTTTCCTTTGCAATTATAAAAAGCTCCGAATTTTCCAAGTTTACTGGGTATGCTGGTTTTACTTCTGGCTTTTTTATGATTATTCCTTCAACAGCTGGGGAAATAGGATTGATTTTTTCTTTTTTATCCTTAATTCCATGGATTGTATTTATAACTTTATTAATGATATATTTTAAAAAACGAGGAAGTATCCTTATATAAATCCTGCGACTATAACTCCCAATACTATTAGTGGTGCTGGAATTTTTTTTGATAACAGCAAAATAATGGTTATTGCCAAAATAATAAGATTATCAATTGCAAAACCATTTTTTTGCATTAGTATAAAAGCTGAAGTTACTATTAATCCCCCTGCTACAGCTGTTACTCCATTTAAAGATACTTTTATTCCTTTAATTTCTTTCAAATTTTCCCATATTGGATATATAAAATATATTAATAAAAGTCCTGGCAAAAATATTGCAAGCCCGCTGATCATACCACCCGCTGCCTGAATCAAAGTACCACTACCTCTCAAAGCCATCCCTCCCGCATAAGCACTAAAGCTAAACATTGGACCTGGCAAACCTTGGACAAGGCCAAAACCTGTCAGAAATTCCTGGCTGGTAAGATATTGTCTTACTTCAACTAAGTCAGTATACATTAATGGTACAACAACCTGACCGCCACCTATAACAAGGTAACCAAATCTATAAAAACTTTCAAATAAATGAACAATCTTATTATCCCAAGTTAATGTTAATAAAATACTTCCAACTGCAAATATTCCAAAAGCAACCAAATAAAGCCATGGAGGATTTAATTTTACAGGATTCCACAATTCTTTTTCTTTTGAATTAAAAATACTTACTGCTCCACCAATTAATAAAACCAAAGGAAAAATCCAGGGTTCTCTGATAACATATGTTATTATTGCTCCAAAAGCCAATAAGTAAAAGGTAAGTCTGTCTTTTACCACTTTTTTACCAATACGCCAAGCTGCAACTATTATAAAGCCAACAGCCATTGGACCAATATAGCGAAAAGCATCTTCAGAAATATTATAATTAAATAAAAGTTGTCCCATAAAAGAAAGTAATGTCATTACAGAAAGTACAGGAAGAGCCCAAACTAGCATAGTTAAGAGTGCAAGAAAAGGACCGCCAACCTTGTGCCCAATTGCAACTAGTGTCTGGGTACTGCTCGGACCAGGCAAAATTCCGGTTAGAGCAATAAATTCAACAAGCTCTTCTTCAGTAATATATTTTTTTTTGCAACCAGTTGGTCAGCAAAAACACCATAATGAGCCTCCGGGCCCCCATAGGCTCCAAGAGAACACATAAATACATCTTTTAAGAACTCACTCCATTTTACCTGATTTTTATTTGTCATATTTCAACTCCTCAAATAATACTATGAATGAATCATATCATGATATTCTTTGTTTTTTTCCATTTGGGCTTTGGAATACGGACATAAAGGCACTATTTTTTTGTTTTCTTTTCTTGCCCATTTTATTAGCTCTGCAAGCAAAAGTCCACCTACTCCTTTGCCACTCAATTCATCGGAAACAGTAGTATGATCAATTATAATAAGATTTTCTCCTGAAACAACAAATGATATTTCTGCTAAAGGACTATTTTCATTTTCTCCTATATAAAAGCTTTTTGTACCTTTTTCTATTTGATACATATATTCCACCCCTAACTTTTAAGTTTAGAAATAAATTTTAAGCTATTTAATATTAATATATTGAAAATAAATATAAATATACTTTCAATTAATAGAATTCCAAAATATTTAAAATAATTTCCTCCCGATAACCTTAGCATCATAGTGTGAATTGGGATTTGAAGAAAAAATTCTGTACACCACAAACCTAAAAATAAAATAATTATTACTAAAATTACATAGATAATTGAATTCGGCAAAGATACTTTAACTTTCAGGTTTTCATCTAGTAGAAACATTCTAATGGCAATAGATAGAAATATATAGGCTGTTACAAAAACAATTTGTGTTGTAAAGAATAACAATGTAATTAAAATTAATCCAA
>RZYW01000038.1 GCA_009930175.1 Clostridia bacterium | reverse complement strand
GTAGTTTTCTTTCCATGGAACTACGGTAGTTATAAAAAAGGGCTTTATCTGTGCAAGGGTTATATTCCTGATAATCCAGCCCGTTTAAAATTCCAGACAACTTATGCTCATTTGCTCTTAAAACTCCATCCAGACCTTCACCAAAAAAGTCTCCCATAATTTCCTTACTGTAATTTGGGCTTACTGTTGTAACATGATCAGCAAAAATTATTCCGCCTTTCATAAGATTCAGGTCCCCAAAATATTCCAACCCCTGATCGCTAAAATAGCTTGCAGGAAGATCCATTAATTCATCAAAAGCTTCTTTCCCAAATCTGCCTTGATATCTTAGGTTGTGAATAGTAAAAACACTCTTAACTTTTTGATGAAGATAAACATTTACAGCTGCTGTTTGCCAATCGTGAGTATGAACCACCTGTGGTGGAATTTCCATGTTATTTATTAATTCTGCAATTGCTTTGCTGAAGAATATAAATCTTTCACCATCATCATAATAACCATAAAAATTTTCACGGTTAAAATAATAGTCATTTTCAATGAAGTAGCAGGTTAAATTCTCTTCAGTAATTTTCCATACTCCACAATACTGTTTTCTCCAATTTAGAGTAACCTCCAGCTCCTTTTCTTTTACCATTTTTTTAAAAAATTTTCTTCTTGTGGATGCATAAAGAGGTAACACAAGGGAAACCTGATTATTTAACTTTCCTAAATACCTTGGCAAAGTTCCCATTACATCTGCCAGACCCCCGGATTTTGAATAGGGATAGGCCTCTGAAGCTGCCATTAAAATGTTCAGTTTAAACACCTCCTAACTTATTACCATAGGATTTTCAGGAGAACTAATTAAGGTAGTATCCTTACTTATTCTGCAATCTGCTTCCAAAATAATATTTTTAAGATGAACCCCTTCTTCAACGATAGAGTTATCTCCAATAATACAGTTTTCAACTACAGCATTTTTTTGAATTTTAACATTCCTGAAAATTACTGAGTTTTTTACCTTACCGTCAATCTGATCACCACTTGTTAAAAGAGAGTTGGATACTACTGAATCTTCTCCGTAAATTGTGGGTGGATAATCGCTGTTCTGAGTGAAAATTTGTCTTAAACCATTATTAAATATGTTTGTCCAGATTTCCTGATTCAGAAATGCCATATTTGCTTCGAAATATCTTTTTGGACCATCAATGTAGAAGGAAATATCTTGATATTCATATAGTGATATATTAATCTCCTCTTTAATTTTTCCCAGCAATTCATTCATACAAAGAATGCCTGAGCGATTTGCTGTTCTTAAAAGCCCAATAAGAACTTCTTTTTTAATAAAGAAACTTTCCATAAATAGGTTTTCTGGTATTTTAACTTCTTTAATATATTCGATTCCCTGAAAATTACCATTTTCATCAATATTTATTTCATTAACATCATGAAGTTCATATTTATTTTTTTTGTAGAATAATAAAATATCACAATTTTCACTGCACATTTCTCTGAATATTTTTTGATAATCAATGTTTGCAACAAAATTACATCCGGATATTAAAACATACTCTTCTTTAATATTTAGTAAAAAATCAATATTCTTCAGCAAATCTCTCAAGTCATTTGATGCATCATTATTTTTCAAAGTCATATGGTCTGTTTCTAAAAAATACAAACCATTTGCATTTCTTTCCAGACCCCAGTCTTTACCACTTCCCAAATGATCAGAAATTGCTCTGGAATTATTATCTAAAATTACCCCGATATTTTTTGCTCCTGCATTCACCATATTTGAGAGAGGAAAATCAATAAGGCGATACTTTGAAGCAACGGGAGTAATAGCTTTCCCTTTATTTTCACGGTTTTTATTTACAATTAAACCAACAAATCTTCTCATTATTCACCCTCATCTCCTTCCCCAAGGTTTATAACTATATTATCTTCAGTAATAATTACATTTTTATAGAATGCTTCCCCCTCAAGGCGGGTATTCGGTAACAATATACAACCTTCCAGCTTAACATTCTCTCCTACATATGAACCAGCAAAAATAATAGATTTTGATATTTCTCCCAGGACTGTTGAACCATCTGCAGCAATTGATTTAGTTATTTTTGCATTTTCCCCAATATAATGGGGTGGAAGGAATTTATAGTTTGAGTAAACTCTTTGCTCTCCAAAAAGAATATCATTAAGAGATGGAATTCTTTCCAGAAGATCCATATTTGCCTGATAATAGCTTTCTAAAGTACCTACATCACGCCAGTACCCATTGAATCTATATGCATAAAGATTTCGGCTGGCCTCCAGCATCTTAGGAATAATATTTTTCCCAAAATCATGTTCAGAGTTTTTATCTTGATGATCTTCTGTTAAAAATTCCTTTAAAATCTCATAATTAAATATGTAGATGCCCATGGAAGCAAGATTACTTGTAGGATTTTGAGCTTTTTCTTCAAATCCTGTTATTTTATTCTGATCATTAGTTTTCATTACTCCAAAGCGGGAAGCTTCTTCCCAGGGAACTTCAAGAACCCCAATAGTTAAATCTCCCCCATTTTTTTTGTGATCTTCCAGCATATCCCTGTAATCCATGTTATAAATATGATCCCCGGAAAGAACAAGGACATACTCAGGCTTATATTGTTCCAAATAGTCTAAATTTTGAAAAATTGCATCGGCGGTACCTTCATACCAGTTTCCCCCATCTTCTGTAACATAGGGAGGAAGAATATATAGACCACCATGGTAGCTATCTAAATCCCAGGGACTTCCATTTGCCAGATATTTATTTAACACCAGGGGTTTATACTGAGTCAAAACCCCCACAGTATCTATCCCTGAACGCTTACAATTACTCAGTACAAAATCTATAATTCTGAACTTTCCACCAAAAGGCACTCCAGGTTTGGCATTACCCTTTGTGAGAATACCAAGCCTGCTTCCTTGTCCTCCGGCTAGTATCATTGCTACGCATTCCTTTTTCCACATAAAAAGTCCCCCCTTTTATAGCCCCCAAATTCCTCTGGCGTATTCTTCAATAGTACGGTCACTGCTAAAGTAAAAGGATTTTGCAATATTATAAATCATCATTTTTGACCATCTGTTTTTATTTTTAAATTTATCTGATATCTGGTTTTGAATTGCAGCATAGGAATCAAAGTCTTTTAGCACAAAAAATTCGTCATTTCTGTTTAATAAAGCATCGTATATATCATGAAACTCATTACTACCTGATTCAAAGCAATGCCTGTTGCAATAGTCAATTATTCTTTGAAGAGATTGGTTTTTTTGATACTCTTCCCAGGCATTATAACCACCAAATTTGTTGTATCTTAATACTTCTTCCGGGGTTAAACCAAAAATGAAAATATTTTCATTTCCAACTTGTTCCTTAATCTCAATATTTGCTCCATCCAAAGTTCCCAGGGTTATAGCTCCATTCATCATAAACTTCATGTTTCCTGTTCCCGAAGCCTCCTTTGTTGCAGTAGATATCTGTTCACTAATATCACAAGCTGGATAAATTAACTCCCCTTTGGACACATTGAAATTCTCCACAAATACTACCTTTATTTTTCCTTTAATTGACTTATCATTATTGATCCTAAAAGCAAGTTGATTAATAAGTCGAATAACTTTTTTCGCAAAATAGTAATTTGGAGCTGCTTTTCCACCTATGATAAATGTTCTTGGAGATATATCTAAATCTGGATTTTCTTTAAGACGTAAATATAAATCCGTAATGTATAAGGCATTCATTAATTGTCTCTTATATGCATGAATTCTTTTAACTTGTACATCAAAAATAGAATCCGGATCAACTTTTATATCACAACACTTATATATCTGGTTAGATAAATTAACTTTGTTATTTCTTTTTATGTCTAAAAACAACTTCCTGTAGTTATCATCATCAATATTCTTTAATAAATTAACCATAAGACGAGGTTCGTTGCGCCATTCCGGGCCAACTTCTTCATCAATTAACTTTGCCAGCTCTGGATTAGATTTAATTAAAAATCTTCTGTGACTTACTCCGTTGGTTTTATTATTAAACTTATGAGGCATAATTTCGAAAAAATCTTTAAAAAGATGATTTTTTAAGATATCAGAGTGCAACTTCGCCACACCATTAATAGAATAGGATGCAACTATTGCAAGATTAGCCATTCTGATTGTCCCGTGATTAATAATGCGCATTTTATCAATTTTTTCTTCTTTATCTGGATACTTTTCATTTAGTTCCAAGAGAAATTTTCTTTCAATTTCCTGAATTATCATATACATCCTTGGAAGAAGATTTTTTATCATCTCTTCCGGCCATACTTCCAGGGCTTCTGGGAGAGTTGTATGATTTGTAAATGAAATTATTTTTGTTGTAAGGTTCCAGGCATCTTCCCAGTTTAATTCTTCTTCATCCATTAAAATTCTCATTAACTCTGGAATAGCTAAAACAGGGTGAGTGTCATTAATGTGAATTGCTACATAATCTGCCATACTGGAAAAAGGCAGTTTTTTCTTTTTGTAAGTTCTGATTATTGATCCCAGTCCTGCTGCACAAAGAAAATATTGCTGTTTAAGTCTTAGTACCTTTCCCTCATAATTATGGTCATTTGGATATAGTATTTCAGAAATAGCCTCAACAGACCTTCTGTATTCAATGCTTTTCAAATAGGCTGCTCTGTCCATATCAGATAGGTCATGGTCGCTAATATATGGTTCTGAACCAAATAGCCTTAATGTATTTACTTTATAGTGCCTTCCAACAGTGGGTAAATCATAGGGAACAGCAACTACGGGTTCATAATTTTCATGAATAAAATCTATTCTGCCATTTTTTTCTTCAGACCTTATTGTTCCATAAAATTTTACCAGTATTTGTTTACTGGTTTTTTTAATTTCCCACATATTATCATATTTCAGCCAATTATCTGGAATCTCTACCTGGTTTCCATCAATAATTTTTTGCTCAAAAAGTCCATATTTATATCTGATCCCACAACCATGGCCAGCTATATTTCTATAGGACATTGAATCAAGAAAACAAGCCGCCAAACGACCAAGACCCCCATTGCCCAGCCCTGCATCACGCTCACGAAGTTCTATTTTCTTTAAATCAATACCAAGGTCACTTAAACCTTCCTCTACAATTTCTTCAATTCCCAAATTATATAAATATGATCTGAGCATTCTTCCTAATAAATATTCAATTGAAAAATAATATACCTGCTTTTTATCTGTATCTCTGTATTCAACATTGCTGTCAACCCAGTAAGGCATTATTTCATCTCTAACTAAAGCTGCCAGTGCCTGATATTTATCTTGATCTGTACCTTCAGAAATACTAAGACCTGTGGTTTCTTCAAATTTTTCTATATACATTTTTTTAAATGCTTCTTTATCTCTTAACATTTAATCACATCCTAATTTTATAAATCAAAGCCGAAAAAGCAGGAATGTTAATATTAATTCCCTGTTTGCAACCATGAATTTCTTTTTCCTTAGACTTTGCAGTTTTCTTAACTTTAAAGTCCTTTCCCCCGAACTCTTTTAAGTCTGAATTCATTAAAAGAGTATAGGAACCTTCATCGGGAACGCCAAGCCAGAAACCCTGATAGCTAAATTCAGAAAAATTTATTACAACCAAAAGTTTACTGTTTTCACCAACTCTAACAAAAGATATTACTTTTTGAATATGATTTTCTGAATCTATCCACTGAAAACCATCCCAGCTTTTGTCTTTTTTCCATAAAGCTTCTTCTTTTAAATATAACTTATTAATTTTTTTAACATACTCATTGAACTCCTTATGAATGGGAAACTCTAAGAGAAACCATTCAAGCTCAATATTTTCATTCCATTCGGTAAAGGGAGCAATTTCCGTTCCCATGAAGGTTAACTTCTTCCCAGGATGACAAATCATATATGTCAGTAATGATCTAAGATTGGCAAATTTATCTTCATAGTAGCCAGGCATTTTATTTATCAAAGATTTTTTTCCGTGAACAACTTCATCATGAGAAAAGGGAAGAATAAAATTCTCTGTAAAAGCATAAATCATGGAAAAATTAATTAATCCATGGTTAAAGCCTTTGAAATATGGTTCCATCTCTCCATACTTCAAAGTATCATTCATCCATCCCATATTCCACTTATAATTGAACCCCAGCCCACCTTCATGTACAGGATAAGTAACTAAGGGCCATGCTGTAGATTCTTCTGCAACCATAAGTGCATCCGGATATTTTGCAAATACTGTTTTGTTTAGATTTTTAATAAAATCAATAGCATCAAGATTCTCATTTCCTCCATATAAATTTCTTCTCCAAGAGTTGTTTTTTATTCCATAGTCCAGGTAAAGCATACTGGAAACCGCATCTACTCTTAATCCATCTACAGCAAAAATTTCCATCCAGTAAAGGGCATTTGAAATCAGGAATGATCTTACTTCTCCTTTGGAAAAATCGAAATTTAATGTTCCCCATTCAGGATGAGCTGTGCTTTCATATAACTTTCCTCCGTCAAATTCCCTTAATCCATGTTCATCCTGACAAAAATGTCCCGGGGACCAGTCGAGAATAACTGCAATACCATGTTTATGTAGATACTCTGTAAAAAACCTAAAATCTTCAGGAGTTCCATATCTGCTGGTAGGAGAAAAAAAGCCGGTAGTCTGATAGCCCCAGGATGCATCTAATGGATGTTCCATAACTGGCATAACTTCAACGCAATTGTAGCCATGTTCTATTAAATGCTCCGTTAAAAGAGGAGCTATATCCCGATAATTCATAAACTCTCCCTTTTTCTTTCTTTTCCAGGAGCCTAAATGAATCTCGTATGTATTAAGAGGCTGGTCAAAATGATTTTTAAGATGAAATGATTTTTTTTTCATTAACTTTTGAATATCATAAATAATTGAGGCAGTTCCAGGTCTATACTCGGAATAAAAGGCAAAGGGATCTGCTTTGTTTGTCCATTTCCCATCTTTACCCAAAATTGCATACTTATACAGTTCTCCAGGCTTCAGACCTTCAATAAACAGTTCCCATATTCCATTTTCCCCATAATTCATTGGATTAATCTTGTTATCCCAGGAATTAAAGTCACCCACAACAGAAATTTCTCTGGCTTTTCCTCCCCAAATTCTGAAAAAAACACCATTTTCCTGTACATGGGCTCCAAAATAGTTATAGGCATCTGTTAAATCACCTTTTGCAAAATATTCCTGATAATTTATTGCTGATTCCATTTTATTCTCCTCAATTACATCTTTTATTTAAATTTACTTACCCCAAGAGGAGTTTTTCTAAAAAAAAGGCGTGTAAATTCAAGGTTAAATTTACACGCATCACTAGTACTTTCAGCTATATTTTTTTAATAAATTATCAACTTTTTCATATACTTCCAAAAAGCTCTTATTATTGTCAATAATCTCATCAGCATATTTCTTTTTATCGGAAAGAAGCATTTGAGAATTAATTATGGACAGGGCAACATCTTCAGATACATTATCTCTGGCCATAACTCTTTTAATCTGCACCTCTTTATCTGCATAAACCAGCCAGAGGCTGTCTGTAAGGTCCGTCATTTTTGACTCGATTAATAAAGCTGCATCCAAGAGAACAATTTTAATTTCAGGATTTTTTTTATACTCATTTATTTTTTTTATAAATTCGTTTCTAATTATTGGATGCAATATTCCTTCTAACTTTTTTCGTTCTGCCGGATTGTTAAAGACATGGTTTCCCATTTTTTTTCTGTCCAGAGTACCATCTGAAAGAATATATTCTTTCCCAAACTCTTCCTCTATTTTCATTAAGGCTTCAGAGCCGGGCAGAACTACTTCCCGGGAAACTCTGTCCCCATCAATAACAGGAATTCCCTTACTTTCAATATAGTTTGTTATTGTACTTTTCCCAGAGGCTATGCCTCCTGTAAGACCAATTACTTTCATTGACTCTCTCCTATTTTTGGCAATTTGGGCACCAGGTGCTGGTTCTCCCGGCAACTGTTTCAGTGATAAATGTTGTTTCACATTCCTGACACTTTTCCCCTTTTTTACCATAGACTTTAATAAGGTTTTGAAAGTTCCCTTTTTCTCCGGATTCATTTACATAATTTCTAATTGATGCCCCTCCAGCCTCAATTCCCATTCTCAGCTTTTCAATTACACCCTGATGAATACTTTTAATTTCTTTATCACTAAGCTGATTTCCAGGTCTTTTTGGGGACACCTTGGCAAAAAACAACACTTCATCTGCATATATATTGCCAATACCTGCAATTTTCTCCTGAGTCAAAAGAAAAGCTTTAATGTTTTTTTTAGTGTTTTTTAGTTCTGCAGTTAAATATTCTAGAGTAAAATCTTCACCTAAAGGCTCCGGTCCCAATTTACTCATCGAAGTTTTTAATATATCTTCAGAGCATAAAGCAGTCTGGAAAGTGCCAAACTTTCTAATATCATTGTAAAGAAGAAAAGTTCCATCTTCAAACCAGAAAACCAAGTGAGTATGTTTGTCATTAAGCACATCTTCATCTGAAGAAAATTTACCTGTCATCCTTAAATGGACAATGATATTGATATCTTCAAGTTGGAAAAGAATATATTTCCCTCTTCTTCTAAGGTCAGTTATCCGTTTATTTTCAATTGTTTTAATAAACTTGTCCCTGGATTCCTGATCTAATATTTTCCCGCTGCAGTCTCTAAAAAGTTTATCGTATCTTAACTCAGTGTTAATTATCTTTTTATCTATAACCCGGTCACGTAATCCCCGGACTATAGTTTCTACCTCTGGAAGCTCTGGCATGTATTACCTCCCAAAATCAGCAACTATATTTTTTCCATATCATACAAATTAAATCCTGCTTTTACATCAACTGTTAAAGGAACAATTAAAGGATAAGCATTTTCCATATTTTCCCGGATATCTGCTATTAATTTTGATGATTCCCTTGGTGGAACTTCGAATACCAATTCATCATGAATTTGCAGAATCATTTTGCTTTGATAGTTTTTTTCAGCAATAACTGACTGTATTTTTAACATAGCCATTTTAATTACATCTGCAGCTGTTCCCTGAATAGTACTGTTTACGGCAGCTCTCTCGGCAAAACTGCGCAGATTATAGTTCTTGCTGTTTATATCTTTTAAATATCTTCTTCTTCCTAAAAGGGTTGTAACATAACCTTTTATTCTGGCTTCTTTAATTTGTGTTTCTATCCAGTTTTTAACTCCCTGGTATCTGTCAAAATACAAGTCAATGTATTCCTGAGCTTCTTTTCTTGTAACATTTATCTCTCTGGACAAACCATAATCTGTCTGTCCGTAGATAATACCAAAATTTATTGCCTTGGCAGCTCTTCTTTGATCACTGGTTACCTTATCTAAAGGAACTCCAAAAACCTCAGATGCAGTCTTGTTGTGAATATCTTCCTTGTTTTTAAAGGAGGAAACCAGCACTTTGTCTGCAGAAACATGAGCCAGAATTCTTAATTCGATTTGTGAATAGTCTGCCGCAATAAGAATATTTCCTTCTTTTGATGGAATGAAAATTTCTCTTATTTTTCTTCCCTGCTCTGTACGAATTGGTATGTTTTGCAAATTTGGATCTGTGCTGCTTAGTCTTCCTGTTGCTGTCGTTGTTTGGTTATAACTTGTGTGTATTTTTTTGGTTTTTGGGTCAATTAATGGCTCAAATCCATCTATATAGGTGCTTTTCAGCTTGCTTACACCACGATATTCCAATATTTTTTCCACTATTTCATGATGTGATCTTAGCTCTTCTAAAACCTCAGCGTTTGTGGAATATCCTGTTTTTGTTTTTTTGAAAGCAGGAAGACCCAGTTTTTCAAAGAGAATTACAGCCATTTGTTTTGGAGAATTTATATTAAATTCCTCCCCAGCCATAACATATATTTCATTTGTAAGTCTGTTAATAATTTTCCCTGTTTCTTTTTTCAAGTCGGCAAGAGCAAGAGTATCAATTTTTATTCCTTCATATTCCATACTCGCCAAAATTTTTGTTAATGGAAGCTCAATTCCCGAGTAGAGAAGTAGTAAATCATCTTCTTCAAGTTTATGGGATAAAATTGAAGAAAGCTCTTTTATTGCCAATAGTCTTTCTATTTTAATATCTTCATTAACAATTTTATTTAAATATTTTTCTGCTAAAAATGAAAGGGATAAATTTGTTTCCTCTGGATTTAAAAGATAAGCCTGAATTTCCACATCCCAGCTCATAGCATTTAAGGAAAAACCATGGGTTTTCCCTAGACGGTGAATGTTTTTTACACCATAGGTAATTTTTCTGATCTTATCATCTTCAAAATATTTTTTAAGTTCCTCCAGAAGATTTTCTTTCCCTTCCCGAAGATTAATTCTGTACCCTGTTCCTTCAATCATAAAATCAAGAAATGATGGCTGGCTTTTTTCCATTTCAAGATAAAGAACAATCTCGCTAAACGGACTAATTTCAAGAATGCTTTTTAATTCATTTTTTTTAGTTAGCTCATAAATTGGTTCTTCAGAATACTCATTATCTTCAAGTATTTGAGTCTGCATATTAAAAAGAGTTAAAAACTGTTCAGGGTTAATTTCAAGTTTTTTATAGAAATTTACTATTCCTTCAAGCTCTGGCTCTTTAAATGTAAGCTCTTCCATTTGAAAATCATATTCAAGGTCTTTATCTATTGTTACAAGTTTTTTACTTAAAAAGGCCATTTCCTTGTTTCCACGTAAATTTTCATTAAGTTTTTTACCGGAAACATTGTCTAAATTTTCATATAAATTTTCTATTGATCCATATTCATGAATCAACTTCATTGCAGTTTTCTCGCCAACTCCGGGAACTCCGGGAATATTATCGGAAGAATCTCCCATTAAGCCTTTTAAGTCAATCATTTGCTCTGGAGTAATTCCGTATCTTTCCATTAATTCTTCTAAACCGTAAGTTTCTAATTCAGCTATTCCCTTTTTGGTTAGAGATACTGTTGTATTTTCTGTAATAAGCTGAAGTAAATCTTTATCCGCACTGTAAATCACTGTTTCAAGATCACTTGCTTCTGCTTTTTTGGTAATGGTACCAATTAAATCGTCAGCCTCTACTCCAGCCATTTCACACTGATAAATATTCATTGCTGTAAGATATTCTTTAATTAAAGGCATTTGGTCTCTTAGCTCTTCAGGCATGCCCTTTCTGTTAGCTTTATATGCTTCGAAATCATCCTTACGCTTTAAAGGACCACCTTTATCAAAACAAACAGCTATATAATCAGGATTCTCATTTTTTATAATTTTTAGAATCAGCATGTTAAATCCATACACGGCATTAGTCAACACACCTTGACTGTTGCTTAAACCGGGAAGAGCATAAAAGGCTCTGTTTGCTAAACTGTTTCCATCAATAATTACTAATTTTTCCTTGTCCAAAAGGCTCACTCCTAATTAAATTTCTTCTTAGATATAATACCATAAACTTGAAATAAAAAATAAAAAAAGAGACCTTTTTACAGGTCCCGTTTCTTTTTGTTCCAGATTACTCTGAAAACAAAGTATACAACTCCCAGAATCAGCAAGAAGGGTAGGGCTGAACTGATGAGTATAATTCCTTTTACTCCAAGATCTAAAATCTTATTAATACTTTTAATTACTGATTCCTTTATTTTACTGCCAATTCCGCTAACGCTGTCCTTTGCAATGGAATCATCAAGATTTTTTACTTCTCTTAATTCTATATTGATTGTAGAATAAGCAACCTGGCCGCTAAGGAAGTTTAATCTTCCTTCCAGACTTTCAATTTCTGAACGAGTATCTGCAAGTTCCTGTTCTACTGCCAGTAAATCTTTTAATTCTCCTTGTTTGCTGAGAATTTCCAGTAATCTTTCTTCTTTTATTCTAAGATTGTTAACTCTGGTATTTATATCAAAAAACTGTTCTGTAACATCATTAGTGCTTGTATTCTTACTGTTTATTTTCCCTGCTGACTCAAGGAAAGACATCATCTCATCAAAACGGTGCTCTGGAATTCTTATCTCCATGCTTCCCGCTTGAAGATCTTGATTCTCACCGTAGTAGTAAGAATTGCTTCCTGCAATGTATCCACCTAATTCCTGAGTTTTAGCGGTTATATCTTTCTCTGTTTTATCATAGTCAGTTATATCTGCTGAAACATAACCGTTTCGTATAATTTTTCTTTCCTCTGGAACAACATTATCTGCAAATTCGCCAGAACCAGGGCTTGGAGCAAAATCAGGAGCAAGTTGCGGAGCAGGGGTTGCCGCTGAATCTATCATTCCAGAGGTACGAGCTAACCCTTCCTTAGCCTTTGCATCTTCTGCTGTAAAGGTAAGCATAACTTCATTGTTCATTGAATCTTCCTTAGCTTCCTCACCCCTGTACATTAATGGTCCTAATTGATCTGGGATATATATTGCCACCAGCAACATTGCTGCTATTACCGCTGGTATCCAGGGCTTTTTAAAGAAATTATCCATGAAGGAATATATCTTACCATTTCCCTCTGGCTGAATTTTTTCTTCTTCAATTTTATTCATTACACTTTCAGCAAAACCTTCCGGTGCCTGTATTTCTTCTTTGCTTATTTCCTCCATTAGCTTTTTCAACTCCAGAAGTTCAGTATACTCCTTTTGGCATTCTGAACAGGATTCAATATGATGGGCTACAGCCTTCTCTTCATCAATCCCTAATTCTTTATCTATATATGGGGAGAGAAGCTCAAGTATTTCACTGCAATTGTGGTTTTTCATTAAGACTTCCCTCCATTCCTTGTAAAAATATACCTTTCAGCATGTTTCGTCCTCTGCTGAGCCGGGACTTTACTGTGCCTATAGAGGTATTTGTTTCCCGGGCAATTTCTTCATAACTTAAATCCTGAAATTCTCTCATTATTATTACCATTTTGTATTCTGGATTCAGCTTGTTAACAGCTTCTTTTAACAAAGAAATTCTTTCTTTTTCCTCATATTGAAGGTCAGGGGTATTTTCATCCTTCAGTACTTGGGGAGTGAAGGATTCTTCATTGTTAAACACCTCTTCATCAAGAGAGAATTCTGATTTGTTTTTAATTTTTCTTAAGTAGTCTTTACAAGTATTACCTGCAACCTGATATATCCAGGTGGAAAAGCTTGAGTGCCCTTCAAACTTTTTAATATTACGGTAAACTTTAATAAAAACCTCCTGAGCCAAATCTCTTGCATCTTCATAATTTCCCGTGTACCTGTAACAAAGGGTATAAATTTTATTCTGGTACTCTTTCACAATAGCTTCAAAGGCGGCATTATCGCCCTTTTTAGCATCATGAATTAATTTTTCTTCATTTTGCAAAATGATTCCTCCCCCCGTTAATATATTTGACGATGTAATGATTAAAAAGTTCCCTTAATTATAAAAAAAGTGTTGCAAAATAATAATAAATAATTTATACTAGGTACTAATAGCAGGTTATGTTATCAAGTTAGGGTTATTGCCCTTCTTTAACCCGAACTTATTATATTTATGCTTTATGGTTTTTCTAAAATTTTGTTCTGCATTTTTTCTTTTCAGTTTCTCCCGGTCACTCCCGGGAGATTTTTTTTGTTTAAAAACAAGTACAAGAGATCTAACAACTAATACCCTTGATTATGGTAAAATAAAAAGCAGCCCTTAAAAGGACTGCTTAATGGTGCCGAAGACCGGAATCGAACCGGTACGGGTTTAACCCCGCTGGATTTTGAGTCCAGTGCGTCTGCCAGTTCCGCCACTTCGGCATGTGAAATTGACAAAGTTAATTTTAACACCAGGAAAGAATTTAGTCAATCCGCAAGACTATTACATAAAACAAAATTGAAAGGGGTTACCATGTGAGCTCATTTAAAAAATGGATTACAATCTTTCGCCTTCATACCCTTAGCGCATCTTATATTCCTGTAATCTTTGGAACAATGTATGCCCATTACCGAAAAGAAGTCTTTGATGTTAAATTATTCGCGGCAATGCTTATATCTTCTGTGTTAATTCAAATGGCTACCAATCTTTTCAATGATTTTTTTGATTACAGAAGGGGCATCGATAACAAAGAGTCTGTAGGGAAGTCCACAGCCTTGATTACAGGAGATGTAAGCCCTGGGCTCATTATCACTCTGGCTCTGGCCTTCGTTGCCTCAGCGGGGCTTCTGGGCCTTTATATCATTATACGAACAAGTCTGGTGATTGCTATTGTCGGTGGAATTTCCATCCTTGCAGG
>RZYW01000037.1 GCA_009930175.1 Clostridia bacterium | reverse complement strand
ATTGTTCCGATATTTACGTGGGGTTTTGTTCTTTCAAATTTAGCTTTTGCCATTTTATTTTATCCTCCCTTATATTCTTTTACTTGCCCATTCTTTTTGCTGCAATTTCTTCAGCAATGTTTCTGGGTACTTCTTTATAGTGATCAAATTGCATAGTATATATTCCGCGACCCTGAGTCTTTGATCTAAGGTCTGTCGCATAGCCAAACATCTCAGATAATGGAACATAGCCTCTTACAACTTGTGTGTTTCCTCTTGGTTCCATACCCTCAATTTGTCCTCTTCTTGAGTTCATGTCACCCATTACATCACCCGTGTTATCTTCTGGAACCTGAACTTCAACCTTCATGTATGGTTCTAAAAGTATTGGTTTCGCTTTCTGAGCTCCGCTTTTAAATGCCATTGAACCAGCAACCTTAAAGGCCATCTCTGAAGAGTCTACATCGTGGTATGATCCATCAATAAGAGTGGCTTTCATATCAACCATTTGGTAACCAGCTATAACACCAGTTTGCAGAGCTTCTCTGATACCAGCCTCAATTGGCCCAATGTATTCCTTAGGAACAACACCACCAACGATTTTACTTTCAAATACGAAACCAGTGCCACTTTCAATAGGCTCAAGCTCAATAACAGCATGGCCGTATTGTCCTCTACCACCTGATTGTCTAACGAACTTACCTTCAGCTTTAACTTTTTCAGTAATCGTTTCTTTATATGCAACCTGCGGCTTACCTACTTTTGCATCTACTTTAAATTCTCTAAGAAGACGATCAACAATAATTTCAAGGTGCAATTCACCCATACCAGCAATTAAAACCTGTCCAGTTTCTTCATCTGAATATGTTTTGAATGTTGGGTCTTCTTCTGCTAATTTTGATAATGCAATACCCATCTTCTCTTGATCAGCTTTTGTAGCCGGCTCAATAGCAACCCTGATAACTGGCTCTGGGAATACCATCGATTCAAGAATGATTGGAGTATCTTCAGCTGACAAGGTATCTCCTGTTGTTGTATCTTTAAGTCCAACTGCTGCTGCAATTTCTCCTGCGTGAACTTCAGTAATCTCTTGTCTGCTGTTTGCATGCATTTGAAGTATTCTGCCTATTCTTTCTCTTTTCCCTTTTGTTGAGTTATATACATAAGACCCAGACTTAAGAACGCCAGAATAAACTCTAAAGTAAGTTAATCTTCCGACAAAAGGATCAGTCATAATCTTGAACGCCAGGGCTGAAAAAGGCTCAGTATCAGAAGATTTTCTTTCATCTTCTTCATCTGTTTCTGGATTAATTCCACCAATTGCAGGCACATCTGTTGGGGCAGGCATATAACTAATTACTGCATCCAGTAATCTTTGCACACCTTTGTTTTTAAATGAAGATCCACAGCAAACTGGAATTATTTTTACAGCAATAGTCGCTTTTCTAATTCCACTCTTGATTTCTTCTTCTGTAAGTTCTTCACCCTCAAGATATTTCATCATTAATTCTTCATCAGTTTCAGCTACAGCTTCAAGTAATTTATCTCTATACTCTTCCACGACATCAGCTAAGTCTGCAGGAATATCTCTTTCCTCAGTATTTCCTTTTTCATCTATATAGTAGAACGCTTTATTTAAAACAAGATCTACTAAACCATTAAAATGGTCTTCTGCTCCAATTGGAACTTGAATAGGTACTGGGTTAGCTCCAAGTTTTTCTTTAATTTGACCAACTACATTGAAAAAATCAGAACCTACACGGTCCATCTTATTTATATAGGCAATCCTTGGTACTTTATACTTGTCTGCCTGACGCCAAACCGTCTCAGATTGTGGCTCAACTCCACCTACAGCGCAAAAAACAGCAACAGAACCATCTAAGACTCTTAGAGAACGCTCTACCTCTACGGTAAAGTCAACGTGCCCCGGTGTGTCTATAATGTTTATTCTGTGGTCTTTCCACTGACAAGTAGTAGCCGCAGAAGTAATAGTAATACCCCTTTCCTGCTCTTGAACCATCCAGTCCATTGTAGCAGCACCATCATGAACTTCACCAATTTTGTGAGTTCTTCCAGTGAAGAAAAGTATTCTCTCAGTTGTTGTAGTTTTACCTGCGTCGATATGAGCCATGATCCCTATATTTCTGGTTTTTTCAATAGGAAACTCTCTTGCCACTTTTATTATCTCTCCTTCAGGTTTTAATTTACCACTTATAATGAGCAAAGGCTTTGTTTGCTTCTGCCATTTTGTGAGTATCTTCTTTCTTTTTGTAAGAACCACCAGCACCATTGGAAGCATCGATTAATTCTCCCGCTAACCTTTGTACTAATGTTTTCTCGCCTCTTTGATTTGTGTATAACGCTAACCAGCGAACACCTAATGTTTGTCTACGTTCTGGTCTTACTTCAACCGGAACTTGATAGTTTGCCCCACCTACGCGACGTGCCTTAACTTCCAATACCGGCATTACATTATTTAGAGCAGCTTCAAAAACCTCAATTGGTTCTTTCCCTGTTCTCTCTTGTATTAATGCAAATGCATCATAAACTGCTTTTTCAGCAATACTTTTCTTACCATCAACCATAAGTTGATTAATAAGCTTAGTAACTCTTTTATTTTGGTATATCGGATCTGGCAATACATCTCTTTTAGGGACAGGTCCTTTTCTTGGCATTTCCTAAACCCCCACTTATCTTCTAATTTATTTTTTTACTTTTGGTTTTTTTGTACCGTATTTTGAACGGCTTTGTGCTCTGTTTTGAACACCTGCAGCATCTAATGTTCCACGAACCAAGTGATAACGAACACCTGGTAAGTCTTTTACTCTTCCACCTCTAACAAGAACAACACTGTGTTCTTGAAGATTGTGCCCAATTCCTGGAATATATGTTGTAACCTCCAAGCCATTAGTTAACCTTACTCTTGCTACTTTACGAAGAGCAGAGTTTGGCTTCTTTGGAGTTGTAGTATAAACTCTCGTACAAACACCTCTTTTTTGAGGGTTGCTTTTTAATGCTGGCGCTGTAGATTTTTGAACAATTTTCTTTCTACCTTTGCGTACTAATTGACTGATTGTTGGCATCAATCGCACCTCCTTCCCAATTAAGGATTATAAGAATTGGATGAAGACTTTATAAATCTTCATCCGTTACCTTTAATAACGCTGCTGTTGCTGCCCCCACTTCAATTCCAAAAGCTTTTCCAAGCTCTTCCATTGTAGGAACAAAAACCATCTGTACATTACTCTCTTTTGCTGCTTTCTGAACATCACTTACTATTCTTTCCTCAGCATCTCTGGCAATATAAACCGCCTTAACTTCACCACTTTTTAAAGCTCTCAGAGTTTGCTTAGTACCAATGACTTTGTGTCCGATTAAATTCGACATCTAAAGCTCACTCTCTTTCATTGAATCTTTTAGTTGCTTGCACACACTAGGGTATTTTATCACTGGACTTTTAGGGTGTCAAGAATTTAGTTATTCATCATCAATTATTGAATAGGACTCTTCTTTTTGCTCTTGTTTTTCGATTTTAATTTTTCTGTAGTAATTTGTGCCAGTACCTGCAGGAATTAATTTTCCGATGATAACGTTTTCCTTGAGACCAATAAGTGGATCCTCTTTACCTTTTATTGCAGCATCTGTAAGAACTCTAGTCGTTTCTTGGAAACTTGCCGCTGATAAGAAAGAGTCAGTTGCTAATGAAGCTTTTGTTATTCCCAAAAGAACGGCGCTTGCAGTTGCACCTTCTCCACCAGAAGCGATTGCTTTGTCATTGATTGTTTGGAATTCAAGAGAATCAACAAGTCCTCCTGGAAGAAGATCTGTATCATTCGAATCTTCAACTTTTACTTTTCTTAGCATCTGTCTAACTATAACTTCAATATGCTTGTCGTTAATATCAACACCCTGCATTCTGTAAACTTTTTGTACTTCTTGAAGAAGATAGTCCTGAACTCCTCTGGAACCTTTTATTCTTAAAAGATCATGTGGATTTACAGATCCTTCTGTTAAAATGTCTCCCGCTTGAACAAAGTCGCCTTCTTTGACTCTTAATCTTGATCCCTGAAGTATTGGATATGATTCTGCAATTCCATCTTCAGAAATAACAGATACTTCTTTTTTCCTGTCTTCCTCTTTTATCTTAACTGTTCCTGATATTTCTGTGATAACAGCTAATCCTTTGGGTTTTCTAGCTTCGAATAACTCTTCAATTCTCGGAAGACCCTGAGTGATATCTCCACCAGCTACACCGCCTGTATGGAAAGTTCTCATCGTAAGCTGTGTTCCTGGTTCTCCGATTGATTGAGCTGCAATTATTCCAACTGCTTCTCCAATTTCAGCTTGAAGACCAGTTGCAAGATTTATTCCATAGCATTTACGGCAAACACCATGCTTTGATTTACACGTAAGAGCTGTTCTGATTCCAACTTTTTCATACCCTGCTTTAATTATTTTCTCCGCAGCATCTACGTTAATTATTGTGTTTTTTGTTACAATCAACTCACCTGTTTTTGGATCAACAAAATCTTTTAGTGCTGTTCTTCCCTCAATTCTTTCTTGAAGTTCTTCTATTACCTCATTGCCATCTTTAATAGCAAACACTTCGATTCCTTCTTCTGTACCACAGTCTTCTTCTCTTACAATTAAATCTTGAGATACATCTACAAGTCTTCTTGTGAGATATCCAGAGTCAGCAGTTCTTAATGCTGTATCAGCAAGACCTTTTCTGGCACCGTGAGTTGAAATAAAGTATTCAAGTATTGTTAAACCTTCACGGAAATTTGATTTAATAGGAAGCTCTATTGTCTTACCTGATGGATCTGCCATAAGTCCCCTCATACCCGCTAACTGACGGATCTGCTGGATATTACCTCTTGCTCCTGACTCTGCCATCATATTGATGTTGTTATCCAAATCAAGGTGTTTTAAAAGTTCTGTAGTTAATTCTTCAGTAGTGGATTCCCAAGTTTTTATAATACTGTTATATCTTTCTTCTTCAGTGATAATACCTCTTCTGAATTTTTTCTCTATAACATCAACTTTTTCATCAGCTTCATCTAAAAGAGTCTTTTTAATAGCCGGAACTTTAATATCGTCCACACTAATAGTTATTCCTGCTTGGGTGGAGAATTTAAAACCTTGCGATTTAATCCCATCAAGCATTTCTGCTGTTTGACTTGCACCTAGTATTTCAAAAGCTCTTCCAACAAGTTTTCCAAGCTCTTTTTTCCTCATTGGAGTATTGAAAAATCCGATTTTTGGAGGAACTACTCTGTTGAAAAGAACTCTTCCTACTGTAGTTTCAAGAAAATCACCCTTTTTATAGTGTTCTTTTCCTTTTGTATCAATTACCCAAAGATCTTCTGGAGTTTTTACTCTAATTTTGGCATGGATACTTACAACATTATTATCATATGCAAGAATCACATCTTCGAAATCGATAAAGGATTTGCCTTCTCCTGCCTGATTTTCTTTGGAAATTGTCATATAGTATGAACCTAGGATTAAATCCTGAGTAGGAGTAACTACCGGCTTACCATCTTTCGGATTCAGTATATTGTTTGAAGCCAACATTAATAATCTTGCTTCTGCCTGAGCCTCTGCACTAAGTGGTACGTGTACAGCCATCTGGTCACCATCGAAGTCCGCATTATATGCAGTACAAACAAGCGGATGTAATTTTAATGCTCTTCCTTCAACAAGAACTGGCTCAAAGGCTTGGATTCCAAGTCTGTGAAGTGTTGGGGCTCTGTTTAATAATACTGGGTGATCTTTAATTACACTTTCAAGAACATCCCATACTTTTGGAGCACCTGCTTCAACCATTCTCTTGGCATTCTTTATATTCTGTGCGTAATCTTCTTCAACTAATTTTTTCATTACAAACGGCTTAAATAATTCAAGTGCCATTTCTTTAGGTAAACCACATTGGTGCATTTTTAGATTAGGTCCAATTACAATTACCGATCTTCCTGAGTAATCAACACGCTTTCCTAAAAGGTTCTGTCTGAATCTTCCCTGCTTACCTTTTAGCATGTCACTTAGCGACTTAAGAGGTCTGTTCCCAGGTCCGGTAACGGGTCTTCCTCTTCTTCCGTTATCAATTAACGCATCTACTGCTTCCTGAAGCATTCTTTTTTCATTTCTAACAATAATATCAGGAGCATCTAAATCTAATAATCTTTTTAATCTATTGTTTCTGTTAATTACTCTTCTGTACAAGTCGTTTAAATCGGAGGTTGCGAATCTTCCGCCATCTAATTGCACCATTGGACGAAGATCTGGAGGAAGCACTGGAAGAACTTCCAGAATCATCCAGCTTGGTTCATTAGTAGATTTTTGAAAAGCTTCAACAACTTCAAGCCTTCTAGTTGCTCTAATCCTTCTCTGTCCAGTTGTATCTCTGATTTCAGCTCTTAAATCTTTATGGAGAGATACTAAATCCATTCTCTTGAGAAGTTTTAAAATAGCTTCAGCGCCAATTCCAGCATCAAATTTATCTCCATAATTATCACGATATTCTCTATATTCATTTTCAGATAAAATCTGTTTTTCTGTTAATGGTGTGTCTCCTGGATCTATTACGATGAAGGATACAAAATAAATAATCTTCTCCAAAATTCTTGGAGATACATCTAAGAGTAAGCCTAGTCTACTTGGTATCCCTTTGAGGTACCAAATATGAGCACATGGCGCTGCTAGTTCAATATGTCCAAGTCTTTCTCTTCTTACTTTGGAGCGTGTTACTTCAACACCACAACGGTCACAAATAACACCTTTGTAGCGAATTCTTTTATACTTACCACAGTGGCACTCCCAGTCCTTCGTGGGTCCGAATATTTTTTCGCAAAAAAGACCCTCTTTTTCTGGCTTAAGCGTACGGTAATTAATGGTCTCAGGCTTTTTTACTTCTCCACTTGACCAGGATCTCATCTTTTCAGGAGATGCTAATCCTATCTTCATTCGATCGAAATTGTTTAAATCAAGCAATTTGTTCGCTCCCTTCCCTGAAAAATTTATTTATATCTCATCATCATCAAAATCAAATTCGTCAAGATCCTCTTCTGGTTCTTCAACTTCTTCTTCAGGGGTTTCAATATATTTATCTTTTAGTAACTCTTCTTCGTTCTTTTCCCCTTCAATTTCAAGGCCAAGCTCTTTTGCTGTTTCTACAACATCTTCATCTCTATCTCTAATTTCAATTTCTTGGTTATCTTCAGAGAGTATTTTAATGTCCAGTGCAAGACTTTGCAGTTCTTTTATAAGAACTTTGAAGGATTCAGGAACCCCGGGTTCAGGGATATTTTCCCCTTTTACTATTGATTCATAAGTTTTAACTCTTCCAACAACATCATCTGATTTAACTGTCAAAATTTCCTGTAGTGTATACGCAGCTCCATATGCTTCCAGAGCCCATACTTCCATTTCTCCGAATCTCTGACCACCAAACTGTGCTTTACCACCTAATGGCTGTTGAGTAACCAAAGAATAAGGACCTGTTGAACGAGCATGTATCTTATCATCAACAAGGTGAGCAAGTTTTAATACATACATATATCCTACGGTAACTGGATTATCAAATGGATCACCACTTCTTCCGTCCCTTAGGTGGAATTTCCCAGTTGCTGGCAAACCCGCTTTTTCAAGCATTCCTGTAATGTCTTCCTCATTAGCTCCGTCAAAAACACTTGTTGCAGTGTGAATTCCAAGTTGCTTAGCGGCAATACCAAGGTGAGTTTCTAACACCTGTCCAATATTCATTCTGGACGGAACACCCAATGGGTTAAGAACTATATCTACTGATCTTCCATCTGGCATAATTGGCATATCTTCTTCTGGAATAATACGAGAGATAACACCTTTGTTACCATGACGTCCAGCCATTTTATCTCCAACTGAAAGTTTTCTTTTTTGAGCTATATATACTCTAACTGTTTGATTTACTCCTGGTGATAAGTCTGCATTATCTCTTGTAAACACTTTTACATCAACAATTTTACCCGCCTCACCATGAGGAACTTTCAAGGAAGTGTCTCTAACTTCTCTAGCCTTTTCACCAAAGATAGCTCTTAATAATTTTTCTTCTGCACTTAAGTCTGTTTCACCTTTAGGTGTTACTTTTCCTACTAATATATCTCCAGGTCTGACTTCAGCACCAATTCTGATAATACCTCTGTCATCCAGATTTTTTTTCATTTCTTCTGATACATTAGGAACATCTCTGGTAATTTCTTCAGGACCTAATTTTGTATCTCTTGCATCTATTTCATATTCTTCAATATGAATTGACGTATAATAATCTTCTTTGATTAATCTTTCACTGATTAAAATAGCATCCTCATAGTTGTAACCTTCCCAGGTCATAAATGCCACAAGGACATTATGACCAAGAGATAGTTCGCCTTTATCTGTAGAAGGACCATCTGCAATAACTTCACCCTTAAGTACTTTTTGTCCTTTTTTTACAAGAGGTTTTTGGTTTATGCATGTTCCTTGGTTTGATCTTTTAAATTTTAATAAATTGTATTTATCAAGTAGCCCATTGTCATTTTTAATTAAAATTCCATTGGCACTTACGCTCTCAACTATTCCTGATTCTCTGGCAATAGCAAGAACACCAGAGTCATAGGCGGTTTTATATTCCATGCCCGTTCCAACAAGAGGAGCTTCTGTTCTTAATAAAGGAACAGCCTGACGTTGCATGTTAGCTCCCATGAGGGCACGATTGGCATCATCATGTTCAAGGAAAGGAATTAATGCCGTAGCAACAGACACAACCTGCTTAGGAGATACGTCCATATACTCAACTTGCCCTATATCTGCAACTATATTCTCATGTCCATGGCGTGCATTGACTTTAGTATTAATAAATTTGCTGTTTTCATCAAGAGGAGCGTTTGCCTGAGCAATAACAAACTTCTCTTCCTCATCAGCAGACATATATCTTATTTCATCCGTAACAATGCCTTTATCCCTGTCAACTACCCTGTAGGGAGCTTCAATAAATCCGTATTTATTAACTTTTGCATAGTTACTTAAAGAGTTTATTAATCCTATGTTTGGACCTTCAGGTGTTTCAATAGGACACATACGACTATAATGAGAAAAGTGAACGTCACGAACTTCGAAGCCTGCTCTCTCCCTGCTTAAACCACCAGGGCCAAGTGCACTTAGTCTTCTCTTGTTAGTCAATTCTGCAAGTGGATTTGTTTGATCCATAAACTGAGATAACTGACTGCTTCCAAAAAACTCTTTTATTGAAGCGACAACAGGTCTGATATTAATAAGGAGATGAGGAGAAATCGCTTCCGTATCCTGAATTGTCATTCTCTCTCTGACAACTCTTTCCATTCTTGAAAGACCAATTCTGAACTGGTTCTGTAACAATTCGCCAACAGAACGGATTCTTCTATTACCTAAATGATCAATATCATCAATCATTCCCTCTCCATCAATCAGTCCAAGAAGATAACCAAATACACTAAAAATATCATCTCTGGTTACGTGTCTTGTTTCTTCTGGGATATCCAGGCCTAACTTTTTATTTAATTTATATCTTCCTACTCTTGCAAGATCATATCTTCTTGAATCAAAAAATAATGAATTAAGAAGGTTTCTTGCACTATCTACTGCCGGGGGCTCTCCCGGACGTAATCTTTTATAAATTTCAACCAAAGCTTCTGCTTCAGAAGCAGTAGAGTCTTTTTCTAATGTATTTTGAACGTTTTTATTGTTATCATATGTTTCTAATATATTTACATTTGTACCCATACCAAGAGCACGAAGAAGCACTGTTGCAGGTAATTTCCTTGTTCTGTCAATTCTAACGAACAATAAATTATTTGCATCAGTTTCAAACTCAAGCCAGGCACCACGATTGGGGATAATTGTTGAACTTAAAAAACTTTTTCCTGCTGGGTCTGTATTTTTTGAAAAATATACCCCAGGAGAACGAACAAGCTGACTTACAATAACTCTTTCAGCACCATTAATGATAAAAGTTCCAGTGTCGGTCATTAAAGGAAGGTCACCCATAAACACTTCTGACTCATTAATTTCTCCCGTCTCTTTATTAATTAAACGTACTTTAAGACGAAGAGGAGCAGCATATGTTGCGTCTCTTTCCTTACATTGTTCAATATCATACTTTATTGCATCTTTTTCTAAACGACAATCAATATATTCAAGAATAAGATTGCCTGTGAAGTCTTGAATTGGAAATATTTCTGAAAAAACTTCCCTAAGACCATTTGTTATGAACCACTCATAAGATTTCTTTTGAATCTCAATAAGGTCCGGCATTTCCATGTTTTCTCTGATTCTTGAAAAGTTGTGTCTTTCTCTCAAAGCATTAACTGGATAAAACAATTATTGTCACCCCTCATTTACATAAAATCGCAGTATATAATGCTATCATATTCCCTTGACAAAATCAACATTTCAATGAAAATAAAAATAGAATTATATCAAGCAATTTTTACCGGTAAAATATTTATATACCAAAAAATATATATTATAAACATTAAAGGCAAAATGAATTCTTCTTGACTAAAAAATGCCACCCCGGTTCACTACCGGGATGGCATTCAGTTTTCTTTTTATTTGTAATTTTAAAATTAAATTACTTAACTTCTACAGTTGCTCCAGCTTCTTCAAGCTTTTTCTTAACATCTTCAGCTTCTTCTTTTGAAACGCCTTCTTTAACTTTTCCTGGAGCTCCGTCAACTAATTCTTTAGCTTCTTTTAAGCCTAAGCCAGTAAGTTCTCTAACAACTTTGATTACATTGATTTTTTTCTCGCCAGCTGATGCTAAAACTACATCAAACTCTGACTTTTCTTCAGCAACTTCAGCTGCTGCTGCTGGACCAGCTGCTGCAACTGCTACTGGAGCTGATGCTGATACACCAAACTCTTCTTCGAAAGCTTTTACTAACTCAGATAATTCTAATACACTTAAACCTTTTACTGTTTCTAAAATCTCATTGATTTTTGACATTTTTTATTCCTCCTAAATTTTCTTTTAAATTTTAAATTAATGCAATTCGCTTAATATTAAGCTTCTTGTTCTTTAACTTTTTGAATTTCAACAAGCGCATAACCAAGTTTTCTGATTGGACCTTGTAATACATTTGCCATACCAGCAATCGGAGACTGCATAACATTTGCAAGTTTTCCAAGAAGAACTTCTCTTGATGGAAGATCAGCAAGTGCTTTTATCTCGTCAACTGTGATTAGTTTACCTTCAAGGACACCTGCTTTTATTTCAAGTGCTTCAAATTCTTTTGCAAACTTTGCAAGAACCTGTGCAGGAGCTACAGCATCTTCAACACCAAATGCTACCGCTGTTGGACCCTTGAAATAATCCTGAATTCCCTCTAAACCAATATCATTTGCGGCAATTGTCATAAGAGTATTTTTTAATACTCTGTATTCAACACCAGCTTTTCTTAATTCTGATCTTAATTTAGTCACCTGAGCAACATTTAGTCCGCGGTAATCTGTAACAATAAAAGATTTAGCTTCTTTCATTTTTTCAGTAATTTCACCAACGACTACTTTTTTGTTTTCGAGGCTACCCATAATTTCACCTCCCTTAAAATTTTTCCAATTAAAAATGCCTCCGGATCTCCAGAGGCAAGGTAAACTGACAAATAAATATATCAATAAACGTTCCACCTCTGCAGGATATTTAAGTCCAAAGGACACCGGCATTCTTAAGTAGATTACATATAAAATTCATTATTAATTAAACTGAAAAAGGATTGATTTTTACTCCAGGTCCCATTGTAGATGAAACTGTTACTGATTTCAAGTACTGACCCTTTGCTGCAGCTGGTTTTGCCTTTTTAATTATATCAATAATTGTATTGGCATTCTCAACTAATTTCTCCATTTCAAAAGATGCTTTTCCAACAGGAACAGAAATGATACTTGTTTTATCAACACGGTATTCAATTTTACCTGCTTTTACATCTTCAACTGCTCTTTTTACATCAAGAGTTACAGTTCCAGTTTTTGGGTTTGGCATTAAACCTTTAGGTCCTAAAACTCTACCGATTTTACCTACAACACCCATCATATCAGGAGTTGCAATAGCAACATCAAAGCCAAACCAGCCTTCCTGAATTTTCGCTACCATATCTGCTTCACCAACAAAATCTGCTCCTGCAGCTTCGGCTTCTTTAGCTTTCTCACCTTTAGCAAAAACAAGAACTTTTCTTACTTTGCCTGTACCGTGAGGAAGAACTACAGCACCTCTGATTTGCTGATCAGCATGTCTTGGGTCTACACCAAGTCTAAATGAAAGCTCAATTGTTTCATCAAACTTAGCTTTAGCGTTTTCTTTAGCTAATTTTACAGCTTCTTCTAAGCCATATAAATTTGTTTTATCAATAGCTTTTAATGCATCTTGATATCTTTTTCCATGCTTTGGCATTTTTACTTTCCTCCTTTGTGGTATTTACGGAAATTAATCCTCCCACAGCCTTACACCATTATCTTAGTCTTCAACTACGATACCCATGCTGCGTGCTGTGCCTTCAATAATTCTCATTGCTGCTTCAACTGAACCGGCGTTTAAGTCTACCATTTTCATTTCAGCAATTTCTCTTACTTTAGCTGAATTTACTTTAGCAACTTTTTTTCTGTTTGGTTCGCCTGATCCCTTTGGAATACCTGCAGCTTTAAGAAGCAGAACGGCAGCTGGTGGTGTTTTTGTAATGAAAGTAAACGACCTGTCAGCATAAACCGTGATTTCAACGGGAATAATTAAACCAATGTCATCTTTAGTTCTTTCGTTAAAATCTTTACAGAATTGCATGATATTAACACCATGTTGACCTAGTGCAGGACCTACTGGTGGAGCTGGGTTAGCTTTTCCTGCTGGACACTGAAGTTTAATGAATCCTATAACTTTTTTTGCCATTTCACGGTTCACCTCCTTATTCTAATGTGGTAAGAGCGGATTTATTCAATCCTCCCACTTTATAAAAAAGTCCTGGGACTTTAATATACTATATTACATTTCTTCTACTTGGTTATGATCAAGTTCAATGGGCGTTTCCCTTCCGAACATTGATATAGTAACCTTGAGCTTTCCTTTTTCTAAATCGATTTCTTCCACGCTGCCTACAAAATTTTCAAAAGGTCCATCTGTAACTCTTACACTTTGGCCAATTTCATAATCAATTTTGCCTTTGAAGGTACTTTCACCCATTTTTTTAAGGATTTTTTGTACTTCATGTTCCATAAGAGGAACCGGCTTACCTCCTGTGCCAACAAATCCAGTTACACCAGAAGTGTTGCGAACCAGATACCACGACTCATCTGTAAGAATCATTTCAACAATAACATAGCTTGGGAAAATCCTTTTTTTGTTGATTTTCTTTTCACCACTTTTAATTTCAATCTGATCTTCAGTAGGCACGATTATTCTGAAAATTTTGTCACCCATATCCATGGACTCTATTCTTTTTTCCAAATTGGCTTTGACTTTATTTTCATAGCCAGCGTAAGTGTGTACAACATACCAAGCTGATTCCATAATTAAAGGGTTCCGTTTAGAAAACTGAACCCCCACCCCCTAATACAATTTACTCTTAAATAATGAATCCCATTATCAGACTCAACACAGAATCAAAGACCCAAATAATGCCACTAACAAATAATACAGAAACAACAACTACAATAGAATAGGTAGTTAATTCTTTTTTATTAGACCAGTGTACTTTTTTCAATTCATTCAAGGATGCTCTCAAGAACTTCTTAGTTCTTGCCCAAAAACCCTGTTTTTCAGTTTGCTTAACAGTCATTTTAAAACACCTTTCTGCTTTTACTGCGATTACTTTGTTTCTTTATGAAGAGTATGTGTTTTGCATGTTGGACAGTATTTTTTCATTTCAATTCTGTCTGGGTTGTTCTTCTTGTTTTTAGTTGTATTGTAATTTCTATTCTTGCATTCTGTGCAAGCAATCGTTAATGCCAATCTCATTGCCGCACCTCCTTAGACTCAGATTCATCTATATAAATTCATATATATTTCGCACCTTAAGACTTTAGCACATCCCAATTAATGTGTCAACAATTTTTAGATACAAATAGTTTAAAAAACCTTCGCATACCTCATTGCAGTAAGCGAAGGTTTTAGTTTGATTTATTCTTGAAAATTAATTATTCGTTAATTCCAGAAACAACGCCGGCTCCAACTGTTCTTCCACCCTCACGGATAGCGAATCTTAATCCTGGCTCGATTGCGATTGGAGTGATTAATTCGATGTCCATTTTGATGTTATCTCCTGGCATGATCATCTCTACTCCTTCTGGCATTGAAATTGAGCC
>RZYW01000116.1 GCA_009930175.1 Clostridia bacterium | reverse complement strand
TTTAGAGTAAATATTGAAGGTGAATTTGGGAAAGATAATACATTGTACTATGTTGGCAACCTTGAAAAAGGAGTAAGTGACTATTATCAAGGTCGAATTATTCCTGAAGCAGAAGGGTTGTTACAAGGTAAAGTTGTTTACACATATCTTGATGCAAGTAATGAAGAAGTAAGAGTTGAAAAAGATTTCGAAATGAATGTTATGCCAATGAGAGAAATGGAACCTATGCCAGATGATATGGGTGGTGAATTCCCTGGAGGACCAGGCATGGAAGAACCTAAGAAAATAAATTGGTTAATGATAATATTAGGTGCCGCAATTATTGTACAGGGTTTTGTAATATTTAAAATGAAACGCAATAAATCAAAGGAAGAGTTTTATGAGTAAATTTGACATATTGTTAATGGCTTACCAAAACCTAATGCGGCGTAAGGTAAGAACAGCATTAACAGTACTTGGTGTTTTAATTGGCACAACATCAATAGTAGTTATGATTTCCATGGGAATTGGCCTTAAGGAGAGCATAACTCAAAGCATGGCTCAATGGGGAAGCCTGAATCAGATTACCGTAAATTCCAATATTCGTTTTGATGAAGAAGGGAATCCTATGGGGGATGCCAAGGCTTTAAATGATGCAGCTGTTGAAGAATTAAAAAATATTCCTGGAGTTGTTGGGGTAAGCCCTGGTTATGAACTTGGAGGAGAAGCTTTTTGGGGAAGAAAACAAGGATACTTTTCTCTGGTAGGACTTGATCCTTCTCAAATGGAAAATTTTGAATTTTCCACAACAAGGGGAAGATTATTGAAAGAAGAAGACCGTTTTAACATTGTTCTTGGTGGCATGGTGGGTTATAACTTTAGAGATCCGAACAAACCCTTTGAAGAATATGATGACATTCCCTGGGAAGACCGAACTCTTGATGAATATAATCCTACAGTAAAAATGGTTGATGAGAGAATAGTTTTTTCTGTTAGAAACAATACTGGAAAAGAAAGAAAAATTAACTTTACGGTCATAGGTATAATTGATCCTGAAAAAATGGATAAAAGTTATTCAGCATATGCTCCTATTTCTGAAGTAAAAGATATTCGAAAATATATGCAAGGTGGATCCTCTTCGGGAAAAGACAGCAGGATAAAAACTAAAGATGGTTACGTTCAGGGACCTTCTCCAGATGATTATAGTTTTATTTGGGTTAAAGGGGAAAGTATTGAGAGAACCAAAGAATTGTCAAAGGAGCTAAGAGACATGGGATATCAGGCATATTCAATGGCGGATAACCTTGAAGGAATTGAGGAAATGTCCAGAACAATTCAGGCGGTTCTTGGAGGTATCGGAGGTATTACTCTTTTAGTTGCTGCAATTGGAATAATAAATACAATGATTATGTCTATTTATGAAAGAACCAGAGAAATTGGAGTAATGAAGGTTATTGGAGCTACCTTTGGAGATATACGCATGTTATTCTTAACTGAGGCGGGACTGATAGGTCTTGCGGGAGGATTTGTTGGGCTAGGGTTAAGCTATACTCTATCTTTTATAGTAAACAAATTTGCGGGAAGTATAGTAAGCGGAGGTCTTGGAATGGGTGGGGGATCAAGTGATGTTGCAATATCATTAATTCCACCATGGCTGGCAATTTTTGCTCTGGTATTCTCCTTCTCTATTGGAATAATTGCAGGTATTTATCCTGCAGACAGAGCGGTAAAGATTAGTCCTATCGAGGCAATCAGATCATCATAAAAGTAAAAAAATATAAAATAAAAGATTCAGGTGCATGAGAAATTTCTCTTTGCATTCTGAATCTTTTTTTATTGGTATGGCCTGAAAGAATCGAAAACGTTTTTAATAGAATTTATATTCCCGTAAAGAATAAGTTTATCTCCAATTTCCAAAGTATCCGTACCTTTAACTGTTCTAAATAATTTATTGCCTCTTTCAATAGCAAGAATTGTAATATCAATATTATTAAGCCTTAGCTCGCTGATTTTTTTGCCGGCTAGAGAAGAATTTTCCATGACAGTTTTTACAATTTTATAATTACCTTTTAAATCGAAAAGATCTTCAATGGAAGAAGCTGGAACAATATCGTATCGAATAATTATAGATTTAATTCCTTTTTCAATAACACCCATTACTTTTTTGTTTCGGATAAAAAACATATAAAAAACAAGGAATGCAATAAGAATAAGAAGTTCCTCTGTACTGAAACCTGTTGAAAGAATCATAATCAAAAGGGTGATAAGTACAGGGAGAGAGACATAAAATGTTCCCATTAGGAAATATGCAATCTTTCTGCGAACCCGGTGGCGTACAATTAACTCTGCCTCTGTTGTGGTAAATCCAGTATTTGTAACCAGGGAAATTGCCTGAAAACGGGAGGCCTCTTTATTCAAACCTGTAAGATTAAAGGCGATAGTAGCAAATTCAATTATTATAAAAATTACAATTATGGTAAGAAAGAAAAGAATTAGAAACATAATTCACCCCCAAAAAACAAATCTCTTTATATATGATACATTATTGTTAAATAAATATACAGAGGCTAAATTATCCTGAGTTATAACCGATAGAAAGTGTATATAAACGCAAGGAGGCGTATTGAGTATGCGGGTAAATGGAGTGGATCAAAAAATTGCTGATCCAGTAGTGCAAAAGGCAAAAACAAGCGGACAGGAAGTCCAGTTTTTTAAGCCAGCTAAAAGTGCAGAGCCAGAGCAAAAACCAGTTGGAGGAAAAAAGAGCGGAGTTTCCAATGATGAAATTTTTCGTGCCATTGAAAAGGCAAACGAAAAAGTAATGAACAGAAGTACAGAACTTCGTTTTTCAGTCCACGAAAGAACTAAAGAAATCATGATCAAGGTTATGAATACAGAGACTCAGGAAGTCATAAGAGAGATACCATCAGAAAAGATTCTTGATATGGTTGCGAATTTTATGGAAATCGCAGGTTTGTACGTAGACGAAGAAGCTTAGGAAGGTGATATAAATGAGTGCAATCAGATTTGGAGGCATAGCCTCTGGTATAGATACAGAATCAATAATTAAACAGATGATGGATATTGAAAGAACTAAGGTTGACCGGGTTTCTCAGCAGAAACAGGTTTCTTTGTGGAA
>RZYW01000115.1 GCA_009930175.1 Clostridia bacterium | reverse complement strand
GCCACTGCTCCACCAGTCCATTTTGCCAGAGCGACAGCTGCACTTTTAGCTTTTAAAACTCCATCTGTGGAATCCACACCTCTAACCTTTGATTCTCCACTGCCACCTTCCAGGCCCCACAGGCCTGCCAGAGCAATTATCTCAGAAGCATTTCCCCTTATAACACTTGGCTTGTATTCTTTGAAATTCAGCAATAACTTAGTCCTTAAAGATCCTATTCCTATCGCTACAGGATCCAACACCCATGGTTTTTGATTATCAAAAAGTATTTTTGCAGTTAAGGGCAAAGTTTCTTCATAGATCGGGAAAAGTGTGCCAACATTTATATATGTTGCCCCACCAGCAAGTGCCAGAAACTCTCCTTCATCAGGAAGGTAAACCATTGCAGCAGAGCCCCCAACAGCAAGCTGAGCATTTGCAACAAAATTTATTGTTACTGTATTAGTAATAGATCCTGCCATAGGATTTGTATCTTTTACTGTTCTTACTGTTTCAAAAATTTGATTTTTTATATTCTCACGGTTTAACATTTATTAATCTCCCTCTCCATATATTTATGTACAAAAAAATGCCCGCTGAATTAGGCAGGCATTTGCTTTAAATTACATGCTCCCTACGCCAGTATTAACTAACAGGTTCTAAGGGTCAGGTTTTACCTTCTCAACTCTTTTGAGTCCCCCCGCATTACTTTTTATTTTATTATACATTAATTATTGAACAATTGAATAATATAATCTTGTCTTTCGTTTATTATTCTAATAATTTTTACTTTATCATTTTCCACCCTATAGAAAACATAATTTTTTTCTATAAATATATACCGGTAATCTGTTGAAACATCTATTAACTTCCCAAGGTTTACTCCTGAAAAAGGGAAAAGTTCCAATACTTTTATATCTTTTATTATTTTTCTTAAAACTTTTAATGCCGTATTATTTCCGTTGTTTAATGAAATTTTTTCTTTTATGCTTTCAAGATCTTCTAGTGCCATAATTGAATACTCTATTTTTTGCATTATAGAATTCCAAGCCTATTCTCAATATCGCTTTCTGAAAGCCAACCTTCTTCTCTGGATGTTTTTTCTCCCTCTTCCAGTTTTGCAAGTAATTTAATTGTAGATCTAAGTTTATCCAATTCATTAACTTTTATAATTGCATATTCTCCTCGCCCATTACGAGTCAAATATACTGGGCTATTCTCTTTTACCTCATTTAATACTTCTGTATAATTTCTTAAATCTGAAATAGGTTTAATATTTGGCATGCTATTCAACTCCTATAAGATAATTATAATAAACCCAAAGAAAAAACACAATGTAAATATACACGTTAATTTACAGCGCTTTAAGTGCAGCTATATCAATCTTTTTCATTTTTAAGAATTTTTCATATGCTTTTTTTGTTTCTACTTCTGTTTCTCTTGATAATAATTTATTTAAATTTTCTGGTACAATCTGCCAGGATAAACCGAATTTGTCTTTTATCCACCCACATTGTTCTGCTTCAGGAACGTAGGAAAGCTTTTCCCAATAATAATCAATTTCCTCTTGATTCTTACACATAACCATGAATGAAAATGCTTCACTAAATGTAAAATCTCCACCTTGGCCATGGTCCATAAGAATAAACTGTTTCTCAAATAAATTTAATTCGCTGTAATTTATACGAGCCCTTTTATCAAAAGCTTCCCCTTCCAGATAGTAGTTTGTAAATCCTTTACCTGCTTCTTCAAATACAGAAGCATAAAAAGATAAAGCTTCTTCAGCTCTGCCACAAACTTCTTGGGAAAATAAAAGATTAGGCCTGATTCTTTTGCCTGATTCTATATTTTCTGTTAAAAACAACTGCCAGCTAAGGCCAAATTTGTCCTGTACCCATGCATATCTCTTACTAAAAGGATATCCACCTAAAGGCATTAAATCCATTCCCCCAGGAGAAAGTTCCTTATATAATCTATCTACTTCTTCAGCATTTTTGCAAGAAACCATTAAAGAAACTGAAGGATTAAAAGTAAAATATGGGCCCGCACTAATCGCAGAAAAATTCATCCCTGAAAGCATAAAATCTACTATTTCCACTTCTCCCGATGGAGTATCTTGAATTTTATTAAGATTCAATATCTTAGAATCTTCAAACAATGTTACATAAAATTCTGCAGCGTCTCTGGCTTCCTTGTCATACCATAAATGAGGAACAATTTTTTGCATAAAGAGTCAACTCCTAAAATAAAATTTATACTTCTAACCTTTAAAATGTTATTATAATTATATGATTTTTTTATAAAACAGGAGGTATTATATGGAAATTGGTGTAATTTTAGCAATTATTTCAACTGTTTCAATTTTATTTACTTACCTTTTATATCGGTTTTTCAAAGAAAAAAAGCTTATCAAATATTTACCTTCTATTATTATGACTCCAGTAATGATTTATTATTTTATTAGTATGTACTCTGCCCCTTCTGAAGGTTTCCAAGACTTAGCAAGATTTATTATGGGCCTGTTCTTATTAACCGCTATCGCAGCATCGCTAATTACATCAGTTATTCTTGATGTTCTTGATAAGAAAAAGCAAAATTAAAGTTTTCTGTTTGATACCAGGTAAATTGTTCACCCTTAGTAACCCAGGTGACATCAATTTTACTTGGTATTTTTATTCCATCAACCTCAACTATTTCTTTTATTTCACCACTACAAGGAATTTTTTCGGCATCAGTTGAATTATCTTTATAACGCAGACTTTCTACTTTCAATAGATTTCCTTCTGAATCAAAATGAAAAGTCCCACTAGCTTCAAGGTTTTTATATTTTATATTACAAAAAGCACTTTCATTATTAATGCTTTCCCATTCTACATAGTCTTCCAAAGCTGCTGTTGGATACCAAGGCAACTCTAGTAAAAAACGACTCAAAGAAGATTCATTAGTTTTTTTATTGTCTTTAACATCGGCTATTGGTATTAATGAGAAAAGACTCATTTTCAAATCTCCTTTTCCAATACGAAAAATATCCTCACCATATACATTGATAAAGGGAGCTATGGATACTTTTACATTCCACTTAAATTCCGGTTCATCAACTCTTATATATTGAGTGGCTTCTGAAGAATACCATTTATTTTGCTTTGGG
>RZYW01000036.1 GCA_009930175.1 Clostridia bacterium | reverse complement strand
AAAGCTGCGGCAATTACAATTGGAAATTCAAGACCTTTGCTTTTGTGAATTGTCATTATTCTGACAACATCTTCATTTTCACCAATTGTTTTTGCTATTCCCTGTTCACCTTTGGCTTTTTGAAACTCTTCAGAGAAACGGATAAAGTTAAATAGTCCACCCATACCTTTTTTTTCTAAAATAGCCGCTCTTTCCAAAAGAAATTTTAAATTTGCCTGTCTTTGTTTACCTCTTATCATTGCACCAACATAATAAAAGAAACCTGTTTCAATCATTAAATCCCATAAAAATTCTTCAGTTTTTTTATACTTCGCCTTTTTCTCCCAAAGATCTAATTGTTCAAAAAAATTACTTATCTTTTGAGAAAGCTGATTGTCTTTATTGAATACATAATCCCCTATTCCCTCATGGAAAGCTTTATCTGGAGATTCTTTTCTTATTTCTATTAATTCCTGTGTACTAAAATTTCCTATTGGTGACCTAAGAACACTTATTAATGAAATATCATCTTTGGGATTATCAATAATTTTTAATAAATTAGAAAATATCTTAATTTCTAAAGTTTCATAATAACCTTGATTGTCATCTGTATAAACTGGGATACCTTCTTTAATAAAAACTTCATTAAAAACATTTGCCCAGTTTTTAGCAGACCTTAGAAGCACAACGATATCCTTATAGGATCTGTTAGCTTCTTCACTTATTATTCCTTTTATTTGCTTTGCAATAAAATATGCTTCAGTCTCGGCATCATTTAAATCTTTAAGTTCCAGGTCAGACTCATCTTCCTGATCTTCTTCTTTTTCTTCTTCATGTTTATCAATTAAAAACAAATCAATTTCAGGATTCTCTTTTTCTTTAAATTCTGCTCCCGGATAAAGCCAGGCATCTGAAGTATAATTAATATCTCCAATCTCTTCTGACATTATTTTCCTAAAGATATAGTTAATTCCTTCCAGAATTTCTTTTCTGCTGCGAAAATTTTTAGATAAATCAATTCTTTCTTCATTTATATATTCTTCTTTAATATATTCATTATATTTTTTTATAAATAATCCTGGATCTGCCAATCTGAATTTATAAATACTTTGCTTTACATCTCCAACAAGAAATAGATTATTTTCTCTTCTTACTCTGTTGATAATGGTTTCCTGAACAAGGTTACTATCCTGATATTCATCTACAAAAACATACTGATATTGTGATTTATATGTTTCCGCCACATCATCATCTTCTAAAATTTTCAAGGTATAATGCTCTAAATCATTAAAATCAACTATTCCTTTTTCCATTTTTCTTTGCTGATATTTTTTATAAAAACTTAAGGTTAATTGAAGTAAGGCTTTTAAAGGTTCATACATTTCATTAATATCTTTGCGATAACTATCTATATCTTTTCCAAGAATACTTTTATCATAAAAATCTTTTATAATTTTTTTATACTCTTCCCTTATAACTTTGAATTTATCCTTTATTTCTGGAATTACGGATGGATCATCATTTTTTATTGTTTTTAACTTAGCATAAGGGAAAACTAGTGATGCTCTATCAAAGTTACCTTGAAAATATTCTTCCATATTTTTTTTATAAGTTTTTAGGTTTTCTTTATCTTTTAAAATTGCTTCAATATATGCTTCGGGGCCACCTGGAGATTCAGCTAAAGCTATACATTCATTTATTAAATCTTCAACACCCTTGAGATCAATAAAAATAGATTTCTTAATTTCAGAAATCCAGGGTGAAGAATAAAGTTCTTCAGTACTTAATTTAAACATTTCAACCATTTCTTCAAGCCAGAGAAAAGGATCTGGCTGACTTTGAATAAAGGAAAATACTGATATTATTAATTCTTCTATTTTTTTATCCCCTTTATTTTCTGAGTAAGCCTCAATTAATTTCTTAAAAAAGGGATCACATTCCTGGTAAGCTTCTTCAAGAACTTCCTCCATAACTTCTTGTTTTAAAATTAGTAAATCTCCCTGATCACCAATTTTAAAAGATGGATCTAATCCTATTGAATAAAAGTTTTTTCTTAGAACTTGTATGCAAAAAGCATGAAGTGTACTAATTGAAGCTTTCCCTAGTAAATTTAACTGATTTCTTAAATGTTCCTCATTCTCATTATCTTTTTCAAGCTCTCTTACCAAAACTCTGGAAATTCTTTCCCTCATTTCAGCTGCTGCAGCATTTGTAAATGTAACTATCAAAAGTTTATCTATATCAACCTTATCTTCAATTATTAATTTAATTATTCTTTCAACTAAAACTGCTGTTTTCCCTGAACCAGCAGCTGCAGAAACTAATAGGTTTTTACCTCTTAAATTAATTGCATTTTCTTGTTCTGTGGTCCAGTTATTCATTCTCAAACCTCTTTTCAGCCATAACATTTAATATTTCATCTTTTTTAAATTTTTCAAGCTTTCTATAATAGTTTTCCGGGAAAGCAGTATCAAACTGACAAATGCTAAAATATTTGCAATAAGTACAGGAAAGATAATTATTCCCCTTTGCTGGTTTTATTTTTATATCCCCTTCGTTTATATGAGATATCATTTGAAGAGACATGTTTTTTACATAAGCAAAAACACATGAAAGTTCTTCTTCGGAAAAAACCATTGAATTGCTGCTGTAACTATCATCTTTATTTATACTCACAGGAATTACTGATGACTTTCTCTTTTCTGTAATTTCTTTATCCATTGCGTTAACATTTTTTTCATCATTTAAAAGAAATCCATCCATTTTTAAATGATTATTTATTAATTCCTCAAGCCTATGCTCCTCAGATCCTTCCGCTTCAATAAAAGGATCATCTATTCTAAAATAGAATGCTCCTCCAGGCTTAACATCATCATTTAATATTTTTTTTCCTTCAAAAATTGCTGCAGTAAGATAAATTATTAACTGTAGCTGAATCAGATTATATATATCATTAAGATTGAACTTTTTATTCCCTGATTTATAGTCAATAACCCTGAGATAATACTTCCCTGAATCATCTTTCCATATATCAAGTCGATCAATACGGCCCTCAAGTGTAATATTTTCCTCTGAGTCCAGCTCTTCTTTAAATGGAAATTCAAATTTCCATGGGTGAAACTCTCCCTGCTGAAGTTGGTTAGTAAGAGTTTTAACTGCCCTCTTGCTAATTCTTTTTAATTTTTCTTTCAAGTACATATTTCTTGAACTGCTTAATAAAAGGCCATTTTGAAATTCCTCAGAAATTTTATCTACAATTGAACTAATTACTGTTTCTGCTTTATCTGTTGAAATTTCTTCCCAGTTTATATTTTCTCTTTTTATAACTTCTGGGAAAACTTCCAAAGCCCCATGAAAAAGATTCCCAATATCCGGAAGCTCTACTTTATATTCTTTTTTCTCTTCAGGTCTAAGACCATATTTTACAAAATGTTTAAAAGGACAATTTGAGTATGTCTCAAGTCTGGAGATGCTAAAGCGATCTTTTGATAAATATATATTATTGATATTATTTTTTTCATTTTCTTTTATTTGATTCTCATGAAATAAGCCATTTACCAATAAATTTAATTTTTCTTCCCAGGAAGGATTATAAAAATACCAAGAGTAAATTTCCCACCACCTAATATCCATTTTCCCATAATCTAAATAATTCCTTAGATTTTCTGTTAAAAACTTAAAACCAGGAGTAGGTAATAATGTACTATCTTCATAAGGATCCTCCATAAAATACAAATCTGTTTCTGGTTTTATTTCTGGGAAAATTCTTTTTATTCTATCTGTAATAAGTGATGGTCTTAAAGCTTTCCCCTCTATATCTCCAAGACTCCAGCTAATAAATAGCTTTTCAGAGGGCTTTGTAAATGCAGAATATAATAAAAACTTTTCCTCTTTCATTTCTGTTAAATTATCTTTGTAAAAACCCATGCCTAATTCTTGAAGTTTAATTTTTTCATTATCAAGTAAAATTCCACCATCAGAATATGATTTGGGAATTACGCCATCATTACACCCTAATAGGAAAAGTGCTTTTATATCATGACTTTTTGAACGTTCTAAATTCCCTGCTAATACTTGATCCATTGTGGGAGGAATAATTCCAAGCTCATAACTATTAAATCCACTTTCAAGAATTTTATACAAATCCTTTATTGAGTATTTTTCCTCACCTATAATTTCAGAAATTTGTTCAAATATTTCAATTATAATATTCCAAATCTGACTGTTTTCATTAACGAATTCGAAATTTCCAAGATCCTTTTCTTCCTTGAGTATTATCTCTAGTTTTTCTAAAATATTAAAATCATTTAAATACTCAAATAATGCTGCAGCATAATCTTTACCATTATTAGAATTCTTAAGATTTTTTCTTAACTTTTCAATATTAAGAGTAATCATTTCTCTATTTTTTATTCCTGATTTACTATTTCTCCAATCCTTTCCTTTAATACCATTTTCCAGAATATAATTTTGTAATTCAAAAGAATCTTCTTTAGATATATCTATAAATCCAGTTTTAAGAAGAAGAAAAATATCTCCCCATTTATAGTCATCAATAATTATTCTCAATGATGATTTAATAAAATTAACAAGTGGATTCCCGCTAATACTTTTTTTATCATCTACGAAAACAGGGATATCATATTCATAAAAAACCCTTTTTAAAATTGAACTGTAAACATCTAAAGCATTTGTAACTACAGCGATATCCTTCCATTTATAATCACAATCTCTCACAAGTTTTACTATATTAATAGCTGCATTTTCTACTTCATTATATAAGTTTAGAGCAGATGTTAATTTTATATTTTCCACTTTTTTTGTATATTTTTTGGCAGGGTATGAATATAAATTTTCTTCAAGATGAGATATTTCAGGTGATTTAATATAATTTCCTTTTAATATGATTTCTTTATGATCTAAATTATTTCTCTCTGAAATTTCTTTCATTTTCTTATATGTATTAATTGTTGGGTTAAATAAATCATAATCTTTACCAGATATGTTTAGATCCGTTGTTAATGTAAAAGTAACCTCATTTGCTATTTTCATCAACTCTTCTAAAACCTTATATTCCTGAACAGAAAAAGAATTAAAACCATCAATCCAAATATCTGAGCCTTTTAAAAATGAAGAATATTTGATGTTTTCATATAAAATGTTAAGTGTTTCTTCTTCATCTATATACTTCCCAGCTAAAGTATCAACAAATTCTTTATAGATTATTGAGATATCAGAAATTTTACTTTTTAATATAAAATCTTTATCAATTTTTTCTAAATTATCTTTTAAACCAGCTTCTGTTACCCCGTTTTTCTTAAATTCAGATATAAGACTTGAAAACTCCTGAATAAAACCTTCTTGATGATAAGCCTTTGAAAAAACAGCGAGATTATTTTTATTTTCTTCAAAAATTCTCCGAAGAGTCATTATTTTCCCCAGATCAGTAATTAAATTCTTTTTTATCCCGCCAACTTCACTCATTATTCTAAATGCAAGTCTTTTGAAACTTAATACCTGAACATTAATAATTCCCTCCAGGTTCATTTTCGTAATAAGATCTACTTCTCCTTGAAGAGTATATTGCTCCGGTACAATAAGAATATTTTTATCTTTACCTGAAGTAATGCTGTCTTTTATTTTTTGATAAGTATAATAAGATTTACCAGACCCTGCCCTGCCCGTAATATAATTTATTTTCATATAACACACTCCGACATTTTTTCTTTATTATATCAAAATTTTGTCACTAATTTGTCACATTCCCCATCTATTATATAAATGTACCAAGAAAAAAACAGGAGGTAATTGATTATGAAAAAAGTATTAATATTTTTAACACTTGGAGGATTCTTAGTTCTTGGAGGATCTATGGCTTTTGCAGCAGATGCACCAACATTTGCAAGAGGTAACGGAGCAATGTTACACGAACAAGCTGGCTCACCAGAAGAAGCATTAGCTATGAAATTAGAAAGAATTGATGGCTTAGTGTCTGAAGGAAGAATTACTGCAGAAAAAGCTGTAGAATTTAAAGCAGCAATTACAGAAAGAATGAGCAATTGCGATGGAACAGCAAATAGAGATGCAAAAGAAAGATTAGGCATTGGTTTCGGAAGAACTGGTGAAAAAGGTCAATTCCAAGGTTTTGGAAGAAGTAAATAACAAAAAAGGTGACTTCGGTCACCTTTTTTTACTTTGGTATATTAAAATAAAACAGAACTCCATCTTTCAAATTCTCTGCTCCAGCATTTCCTTCATGTAAAATAATAATGTTTTTTACTATTGCTAAACCAATTCCTGTCCCCTTCTTTTCTTCACCTTTAAAAAAAGGTTCCCATATATGGGGCAATATTGTCTCCGGAATATTTTTTCCTTCATTAAAAACTTCTGTTCTTATAAATTTACCTTTTTCTGAAATTTTTAAAATAATTTTACCTTCATTGTTCGTATTGTTTATAGCATTTTGAATTAAATTATTTAAAACCTGCTCGATCCTATAGGAATCAATATTTAACAAAATATCTTCCATAAATATATCTTTAGAAACTTGAATTTGTTTTTCATTAAAAAGAATTTTAAAACTGTTCAATTTATTTTCTACTAATTCCGAATAATTAATATTCTCTTTCTTAATTTTAAAAGTCCCTGATTCTAATTGTGTTAAATCAAGCAAATCCTTAATTAAATTACTCATTTTAGTTGTTTCTTTTTCAATAATCTTTAAATACTCATTTCTTTCTTCTTCTGATTGAAAAACCTCATCATTTAAAGCCTCAATGTGTCCGTTAATTATTGCTATTGGAGTTTGTAACTCATGAGATACTCTGGATACAAAATTTTTTCTTAATTTATCCAGATTCTTTTCTTTTTCAAGCTCATTTTGTAAATCTTTGAGGGATCTTTCAAGATTTACTGAAACTTCATTAAGAGAATACCCTAATTGACCTATTTCATCTGACCTTTTGTATTTCCATTTTCCAGAAAAATCTAATGAGGCAATATCTCCTGCCAACTCATTTAGTTCAAGAAGAGGTTTAGAAATTTTACCAGCGAAAATATATGCTAGTAATAGTGCAATTAATATTCCTCCCGCTAAAATAAATAAATAGAAATTTTGAGCAATAGAAATAGCATCTTCAATTGCCTGATAAGGGGTAAGAACAAGATAAATATATTTATCTCCCTGAGCAAGTGCAGCTAAAAATTCATTACTACCCCTTATAGCATTTGTTTTATAAACTATGAACTTTTCTTCAGAAAGCTTTTGAATCTCTTCTTTTGTTATTCTTGTTTCTCTCATCATTCCTTGAGAGCCTTCATATAAAACTACTTTTCCCTGGAAATCAAAAATAGTAATTCTTCCGTTCAACCGTTCTGAAATATCTGTAATCAAATTAAGTGTATTGTCGCTTAATTCTTCTTTTTGAATCATCTCATCAATTGTTAATACACTTGATTCAATTATTTCAACTTTTTTACTTTGATAATACTCCGGAAGAAAAAATACCTGAGAAAACCAAATAGTTCCAACTAATATCAATGTAAAAATTATAAAATATATGAAAAATCTAAAAAAAATTGAGTTTTTTTTCATTCTGTTACCTCAAATCTGTATCCAAATCCTCTTACAGTAGTTATTTTATCACCTTCATCTTCCAGCTTTTGTCTAAGTCTTTTAATATGAGTATCTACAGTTCGTAAATCACCATAATAATCATATCCCCAAACTCCATTTAAAATCATTTCTCTTGAAAGAGCCTGATTTTTATTCGTAACAAAATAATTTAATAAATCATATTCTTTGGGACTAAATTCAACTTCAATATTATTAATAAAAACTTTATGTGATAATCTGTCTATTTTTATATTTTCTAATATTAGAATATCTTTCAAGTCCATCTCTTTTCTACTTCTTTTAATTAATACCTTACTTCTTGCAATAAGCTCTTTAAGACTAAAGGGTTTTGTCATATAGTCATCAGCCCCTAACTCAAAGCCAAATAATTTATCATTTTCCTCGCTTCTTGCAGTAAGCATTAATATTGGGATATCACTTTTCTCCCGAATCCTCTTACAAACAGACCAGCCATCATATTCAGGAAGCATAATATCCAGAATAACTAAATCTATATTATTCTCCTCAAATTTGTTTAAAGCTGCTCTTCCATCTCCAGCTTCTATAACTTCTGCTCCTTCTTTTAAAAAATAGGTTTTCATTAATTGTCTTAAACTACTTTCGTCTTCAACTAATAATACTTTTTTATTATTCATAATCTCTATACTCCACAGTGGTTGAAAGAACTGTAGATGTATTAACTAAGCCAAAAGGTATCAATCTGTCTATCAATTCCCGCATTGCGTTTACATCTTGAACTGCAGCCTTAAGAATATGACTAGACTCTCCTGTTACTCTGTAACACTCAAGAACATCTTTTTCTTTTTTTATATGTTCTTCAAATTCATCAGGCATAACTTTTAATGCTGAAACATGAATGATAAGCAAAATTGGCTTACCTATTTTAGGAAGGGACAACCTTAAGGTGAAAGTTTCAATTACCCCTTTTTCCTGAAGTCTTATTAACCTTTCATTAATACTGGGTCTGCTTAATGATAATTCTTCCGAAAGCTTGCTGACACTTATTCTGCTGTTTTTTTGTAAAATACTTATCATTTTTCTATCAATAGCATCCAATTTTATTACTCCTTTACATATTTAACATTATATTAAACATATTAATTCTTTTTTTAAACAAAAGCCACAAAAGACCTTCATTTTTGCATTCATTAAAGAACTTTAATCTTCTAAAATATAATAATGAAAGGATGGCGGAAAATATGAAGAAAATAGCAGGTATACTTGTAGGAATATTATTAACAAGTGTTGGAGTTACAATATTAAAAGGTTCACATATCGCAACTGGTGGAACAGCTGGATTAGCTTTAGCTGGATCCTACATTTTTAATATGTCCTTTTCCCAGATTTTCTTTTTAATCAATGTACCTTTTTATGTTTTTTCATATTTTCAAATGGGAATTAAATTTACATTATCCACAATAGCGTCAGTTTCATTACTTTCCTTTTTTACAGGAATTATTTCTTCTTCATCCTTTATTCCTTATACTTTCCCTGCATTTATTGGATTAAACATAGTAAGCCTGTACTTTGCAAAAAAATACAATATTAATCCTGGAAAAACCACTTTCCTCTTTGACATTTTAGTTTTATCAACAGGTTTTTATGCTGTTGGGCTACTTGCAGGTCTCTACTCCGTTCTCTCTGTTGCTGTAATTGGATATATAATTAGTATTAACAGAAATTTATCTGGCTCCGCCTCCGCCGCCACCGGAAGCACCCATTCCACCGCCACCAGAAAAACCGCCGCCGCTTCCTCCACCTGATGAATATTGCCCGGTAGCTGCAGCTACTGTGGAAGCAAGTGAAGTTGTTATTGTATTTGTCATATTATTCACACTACTGTTAAAAGCATTCCCTGAATATAGGGAATGGTTATATATATACCATCCTTGACCAAAAGAATAATCTCCTTCTTTCATTTCCGGATAAGTAAGTTCTAAGGCTTTTAAAACTTCTTTCGCAATCCCAAGACTAACAGCATATACAAGATAATGTTCCCACATTACAAGGGAAGGAATAGTTTCATTTTCAATATTTGAAAAATCTTTAATAAACTTGCTAAAGGCTTTCCATTTTTTAAATTCTGTTGAACCTTTTTCAGTCCTTCTGCTATGTGAAGCAAGACTTATTAGATATATAAAACCCCCAGAAAATAATCCAATTGCTGCAAAAATTGCACTACCTTTGAAAATGATAAAAAGCAAAACGGGAATAATAAAGAGTGCAAAACCAGGTATAGTTCTTTTGAATATTTTTGAAGCCTCAGTTTTCTCAAATAGTTCATCTTTCTCTACATTTTCTTCAACTGTTTTCTTCCAATTATCCCAAAAATCAACGAATTCTTTTTTATTTTTTTTACTGTACTCTTCTATTTCCTGAAAAGAAACTTCTTTACCATCCCCAACATCATTAAATAAAAAGTCATATATTATTTCTTCATGGTCAGTAAGATGATCATTTTTTTTGTTTTCTTTTTTTGTTAATCTGTAATCTGGTTTATCTTTAAACTGGAAGAAACCTTTTTTTTCTGGAATATATTCTTCAATCACTAAGTATCCTTTTCTTCCAAGATCTAAAATTGTGGCTGTAATATCCACAGCATCAACTCTTTTAAATCTATACAAATATCCTGCCTCTACTGGTGGTCTTTCCGAAGGAAGCTCCCTATAGTAATCACCGTCAAAATCTCCCTTAAATTCTTTACCATATTTGAACCATTGCATAATTGAGAAACCTATACTTGAAATAAATGCAACAATACCAAGGATAATACTGTATAGAGAGTACTTTCTTTCTTTGTTAGCTTTATCGGCAAGTCCCTCTTCTTCTGAAAGAATTGCATTTAGAGCATCAGTACCCGTATATCTGGTTCCTTGAGGTACAATTTCCAGAGGAAATACTACTCTTCCTGCAACAAGTGTATTCGATGGAATATTATTTATTTCCCAAATAACATTATTATTTTCTTGAATACTTACAACTCCATGAAGAGGACCGTGTCCCCATGCTTTTATTTCTCCTTGAATATTTTCTGGGAAAAACACTTCACCTTTAAAATAATTAATTGGCTTTTCCCATTCATCTCCAGTAAATATATAATAAAGTTCTGCTACATCATTATGAATTTTAACTGAATTCTTTATTCTGTATGATAGAAAAAAAGTTTTACTTTCATCCTCAGCTTCAAAACTCCAGTCAATATATGTTTTATTTCCTTCATCTCTAATAAAATATGTACCTGAAGGGCCAATCTCTCCAGAAGGATTGAACTCATATTCTTTATTTTCTTCCCTGATTTTTATATCAGTAATTTCCTCTCCCGGTTGTTTATTAATCCACTGAAACAAACCAGTATATTTTCCGTCAAAAATAGCTGTTCTTTTTTCTTCTATATAAACAGAACCATCTTTTTCTATTTCAACTTTAACTTCAAGTGATGGAAAACCATAATCTCTCGCACTTGTGTTAACAGTAAAAAAAAGAAAAAGCAGAAATAATAGTATAATTCTACTTTTTTTCAAATTGTACACTTCCTTCCACAAAATCAAAATAATCTGCTTTACTGAATTTTAATATTTTTGCAAGAATATTATTAGGGAAAAGTTCAATTTTAGTATTGTATTTTTGGACTGTATCGTTATAAAACTGTCGGGAAAACATTATTTTATTTTCTGTTTCAGCAAGTTCTTTTTGTAAACTTAAAAAATTCTCATTTGCTTTTAAATTAGGATAACTTTCTGCAACTGCAAATAAATGTTTTAATGTATTTGTGAGTTCTCCTTCCGCCTCAGCTATTTCAGCCTTTGAGCCAGCTGCATTTACTATATTACGGGCAGCAACTATTTCTGTAAAAACACCTTCTTCATGACTTGCGTATGCTTTAACAGTTTCTACTAGATTTGGTATTAAATCAAACCTTCTTTTTAAATTAACGTCAATTTGAGACCAGGCATTATTAACTCTTTGTCTTAAAACAACGAATCTGTTATATAAAAAAATTACCACAATAATTATTGCAACTAAAAATCCAATCACCCCAGGGTTCGTAAACATTATATTCCTCCCTTTACCATATATTCATTAAAAACCTTTGTAAAAACCTTTACAACATCTGGATCAAATTGTGATCCGCTGTTTTCTTCAATTTCTTTAACTGTATCCTCCAAAGAAAGGGCTTTTCTATAGGGCCGGTCATTTGTCATAGCATCAAAAGTATCTACAATAGCAAGTATCCTTGATTCGATGGGTATTTCTTCACCTTTTAAGCCTATGGGATATCCTGAACCATCCCATTTTTCCTGATGTGTAAGTATGAAATATGATATTTCTTTTAGTTCATTTGATTCATTTGCTATTCTTTCACCAATGCTTGAATGAGTTTTCATTATCTCCCATTCTTCATCAGTTAATAATCCGGGTTTTTTAAGTATAGAATCTGGTATACCAACTTTCCCAATATCATGGAATTTTGTAAGCAACTGAATTTTATCAATTTGGTTTTGAGTAAGTTTCATTTCTTTAGCAATTAAAGTTGCAAGAGTTCCCATTCTGTCTGCATGTCCCTCTGTAATATAATCTTTCGCCTCTAAGGCTTTCATTAAAGTCTTTACTAAATTATTTTTTGTACTTGATTCTTTAAGCATTTTATTTTGATGCATATTATTATCAGCTTCCTGAAAAAATAAAGCAGTATTTATTTCTCCACTTTTACTATATGCATATCCATAAGATAAACTAATTGAAAAAATATTTTCTTTAAGATTAATATCATCAAGGAGTTTATTTAGTTTTTTAAGTTCATCTTCAATTTCTTCTCTTGAAAGATCTTCTAGTAAAACAGCAAATTCATCTCCACCTACTCTGGCAACCATTCCTTTCCCATCAAATACATTTTTTAATAGTTTGCTTACCTCAATCATTAACCTGTCCCCGGTAAGATGCCCAAGAGTATCATTAACCATTTTAAGTCCATCAATATCCAGCAAAATAAGGGTTTTAGAATTATTACTGTCTTTTTCATATAATTTGAATTTTTCTTCAAAGTAATTTCTGTTATATAGACCAGTTAATCCATCTTTTTCTGCCATATCTCTTAATCTATTTTCCATCAATACTCTTTCAGTAATGTCTCGAATCATAATTAATACTTCATCTATTTCTGAAGTACTTATTCTGGCTTCCATGTAATATTTTTCTATTGTTTTATCTAAAGTAAAATCCAAAGTAATAAGTTCTTTAAATTTAATTGCTTTATTAATTCCCTCTCTTAAGAGTCCGGTGATTTCTTTATTTCTTAAAATATCGCCAATAATTGGGTTAGGTTTTCCCGAGGCAAAGGAAAAAGGAGTTACATATCCCCTGGAATCACTAACAAAAAGCATGTCAGGAATTGTTCTGAGCAATGCTTTATTCCTTATATTTACCTTCCCAAGCTCCAATATTTTTTCTTGAAGCTCTGAATAATAATTTTTTCTAAAAGAATCTTCCCCTAAGCCAATTATTGCTTCTCTGGTAAGATTCTTTTTATCTTTTCTCTTGTAAAATTCCTTCATAAATATTCCTCACTTCAGCTGCAGAAAGATCTTTAGGGTTCGTTATCATGCAAGGATCTTCAAGAGCATTTTCTACAAGCATAGTAAATAAATCCTCTTTCGATCCAGATATTTCTATAAAGCTCCTAATTCCTACATTTTCCCTTAAATTCCGTATTCTTTCAAGTAAATTCTTTTTAATAGTTTCTGGATTCTTTATATCAATACCCATTTTCTCAGAAATATCACTGTACCTTTTTGGTACCGAATCATAGTTTAAGTTTATTACATGTTCGAGAAGGATGCTGTTACATTCTCCATGAGGAAGGTCAAGCAATCCACCCAGACTATGAGCCATTCCATGTACTGCTCCTAAACTTGCGTTAGAAAAGGCTATACCTGCATATAAGGATGCAAGCATTAATTTTTTCATAGTTTCTAAATCTTTCTCTTCTTTTACTGCTTTTTCAAGATTTTCATTAATCAATTTAATTGCTTCTAAAGCATGGATATCAGTTAAATTTGATTGAGCATTAGAAACATAGGCTTCTATCGCGTGAGTAAGAGCATCCATCCCAGTGCAAGCTACGAGATTTTGGTCCATTGTCATTAAGGGAACTGGATCTATCAAGGCAAGATCAGGAACAACTTTTTTACTAATTATTGCTTTTTTAATCAATTCATTGCTGTCGCAAATTATTGCAAATTGAGATACATCCGCCGAAGTTCCTGCAGTGCTTGGAATGCATACTAAAGGAGGTCCTGGCAACTTTATTTCATCTACACCTTCGTAATCTAGAATATGCCCTCCATTTGTTGCTACAATTGCTATACCTTTAGCACAATCCATAGGGCTTCCTCCACCAATTGCAACAATCAGATCACAATCTCCTGAAAGAAAAACTTCTGCTCCCAACATAGCTTCATAATCCTTGGGATTTTCTGAAACTCCATCAAAAATACTATATGCATTAGTAAACTTTTCTATTTCATTCAAAATATCTTCAAACCACTGAAATTCTCTTATATTTTGGTCTGTTACAATTAAGGGTTTTTTTGAACTGAAATGAGATAAGTATCTTCCTATTAATAATCTTGAATCCTCTCCAACTATTATTTCCGGGACAACAAATTTCCTTAATTCTTTATTCAATTCAATTACCCCCTTTTTTTTTCTTTCATTAAACTTACCTCTTTTTCTTTATTTGTAACCAATAAAAAAGCTGTTATTACCTGGTTAATACCAGATAATAACAGCCTGTAAAAAAATACTTATTCATGGTGGCCATGTTCATGACAAACAGAACCTGTACATTCTAAATTACCAGATAAATAATTTTGAATAATCTCATCACTTAAACCCTTTGCTCCAATAATGACTTCAATATTATTTTCGTTAAAGAGATCTACAGCTCCTCCACCCATTCCTCCAGAGATAATTGTATTAACACCTTTTTCATGAAGAAAAACCGGTAAAAACCCTGGTTTATGTCCTGGATTTTGAACCATTTCCTTACTTACTATATTCTTGTTTTCTACAGTATAAATAATAAATCCTTCACAATGACCAAAATGTTCTGTTACTCTCTCATTA
>RZYW01000114.1 GCA_009930175.1 Clostridia bacterium | reverse complement strand
TATTTTTGTCTGTTTAGGAATTACTTTAGGTTTTGGCTTCTTGGAAAGTTTCCATTTCTCAGCTGCTGCCTTGTTTTCACTATAAAAATCATCACTTGGAAGATCTTCTTCTCTTATCATTGCACCGGTATGTTCTTCAATTTCATATAAACTCATAATGTCTTCTGAAGTAACCAGTGAAACTGCTTTACCGCTGTGTCCTGCTCTTCCTGTCCGGCCGATTCTGTGTACATAGCTGTCTTTCTCAACAGGCAGGTCATAGTTAATTACTAAACATAGACCTTCAATATGAATTCCCCTTGCTGCAACATCTGTAGCTACAAGGATAGGGAAGACACCATTTTTGAAATCGTTAATTATGCTAAGTCTTCTTCCCTGGGGAACATCCCCATGAAGAGCCTGGGAGGCGTAGCCTTTCATTAAAAGAAAATTATGAACCTGATCAGTGCTGCGTTTTGTGTTGCAAAAAATTATACAGCCCTCAGGTCTTTCAATAGTAAGAATACGGTTAAGCTGTCTTCTTTTTTCATCATTTCTCACCCGGTAATATACTTGTTCAATTGAATCAACAGTCTTTGTTTCTGATTCTATTGAAACTGTTTCTGGATCATTTAAATATCTGTGACAAATTTTTTGTATTTCACCAGGAAGGGTAGCTGAAAAAAGCATAGTAACTCTTTCCTTAGGTATTTTCTTAATAATTTGCTGAACTTGATCAATAAAACCCATATCAAGCATGCGGTCTGCTTCATCTAAAACCAAAAACTTAATATTTTTGGTATTGAAAGTTCCCTTGGTAATATGGTCAAAAATTCTTCCAGGAGTCCCCGTAACAATATGAACTCCCTTTTTCAGTTCCTGTATTTCTGTATTAATACTATGCTGTCCATAGATAGCTGTAGTTTTATGTGGTAAATATTTTCCAAGTTCCTTTAAGTCTTTATCAACCTGGACAGCCAGTTCCCGGGTAGGGGTAATTACCAGACCCTGAGGAGCATTGTTTTCAAAATCAATATTCTGAAGCATGGGTATACCGAAGGAAGCAGTCTTGCCACTACCAGTTTTTGATAAAACTATCATATCTTTTCCCTTAAGAATATGAGGGATAGCTTGCTTTTGAACCTCCGTTGGTGATTCATAACCTATATCTTTAATTGCTTTAAGTATGGGTTCAATTATTTCTAGTTCATTAAATGTAACATTATTTGCGTTTTCCATTAAGACCTTCCTTTCAATTTAACAAGTATAACACTTGTTTTACAGTAATTAAATAAGTTAATATAAGTATGTATACATGCATATTGTTAAGGAGTGAATACATGCGGGAAAATCAGCAAAATGAATTAAATGTTCTTAAAGAAGAAAATGAAAGACTAAAAAAAATATGTGAAAGATATAAATTAGTTATTGAAGGATCCAACGACGGTATTTGGGAGTGGGATGTTGAAAAAGACATCTACAAAGTTTCTTCTAAAGACAGAGAATCATTCGATTATAATATACATGTTGAAAATTTCACACTAGAGAATTGGAAAAAGGCAATTCATCCTGATGATTCTGAAAAGGCTGTCTTAATTTTGGAAGATTTTTTAAAAGGAAATGGAGACTTTTATGAAAATATTTACAGATTGCAAAAAAAAGATGGAGATTACAGGTGGGTTCTAAGTAAAGGTAAAGGAATAAAAAATGACCAGGGTAAAGTAATATGTATCGCCGGTTCTCATACAGATATAACGGAAAAGCTAAAAATGGAAAAGGAACTTTATCAACTAGCATATTCGGACTATCTTACTAAATTATCTAATAGAGAAATGCTTTTTAAAGATTTTAAAAATTTGGTAAAAAATGATCTTGGGGAAAAAGAAGTTTCTATTTTCTATATAGATATTGACGAGTTTGGTTATATTAATAATACTCTTAGCTATGATGAAGGAAATAGACTTATTAAAAAAACAGCAGAATTCCTTGCGTCAAGGTATGGTAATAAACACTATATAGCCAGAGTAAGTGCAGATGAATTTTTAATAATGTATATAAAGGATAAAAATGATAAAATCATTGAAATGGAGCTTGAAGAATTAATAAAGGATATAAAAAATAAAAAGTTTTTTGAAAACCATGAAATAATTCTTACAGTAAGTATTGGAGCAGCAATTTATAAGGAACACGGAACAGACTTTTTTGATCTTATTCGAAAGGCCGATACGGCTCTTTATTCTGCTAAGAAAAATGGCAAAGATCAGTATAAAATATATTCTCCTGAAATGGGAGACAAGGTGTACAGCAATATTGATTTGATTAATCAGATTAGAATTGGTATGGAAAAAGATGAGTTCGAAATGTACTATCAGCCTGTTTTTGAGTCAAAAACTGACAAACCTGCAGGTTTCGAAGCTCTTATACGCTGGAACCATCCTTTTAGAGGTTTCATACCACCTTTGGAATTTATTCCAGTTGCCGAAGCCTCGGGACAAATGATTGCTCTTGAAAAATGGATATTTACCGAAGTTTTCAGCCAGGTAAAAAAATGGGTTGATAAAGGGGATATGCCCTTATTTGTCTCGATAAACCTTTCCGCCAAGGGACTAATTGAAAACAATATTGTTGAATTTTTGGGAGAGTTATTAACAGAATACAAAATTAGTCCAGGAAAAATTGAATTTGAAGTAACTGAAACAGCAATGATAAACAATATGGAACAGGCTATGGATGTTCTGGGGAAAATCAGAGATCTTGGTTTTAAAATATCAATGGACGATTTTGGGAAAGGTTATTCATCCTTAAATTATTTAAGCAAGCTACCTATTGATAAAGTGAAACTTGATAAAGATTTTGTTGATGAAATTGAAAGCAATAAAGGAGAGCTTTTAATTAACTCCATAATCGATTTATCACAAAAACTTAATCTTGAGGTCGTGGCAGAAGGTGTTGAAAAAGAAGAAGAAAAATTGATTCTGGAAAAGATGAATTGTAATTATCTTCAAGGATTTCTTTTAGCCAAACCTCAATCTGTTTCTTCAATTGAAGCCTGGATAAGGGACGTTTATAAAATTAAGTAATATTGGAAGGAAGTTATTTCTCATGTCAGATGAAATAGTTTTTTGTAAAGGAGGAGGGTGTACGGCCAAGCTTGGTGCCGGAGCTCTCTCTTCTGTTTTAAGTAAACTGCCAAAAAATATT
>RZYW01000113.1 GCA_009930175.1 Clostridia bacterium | reverse complement strand
TGTTAATAGATTAAGAAGCTTGTCTCCGGGAGCTTTTACCCACTCTCCATCAGTAGCATCTTCTGCTTTCCACTTAACCCTGTAATAGGATTCCAAGCCTCTAAAGTGGTCAATTCTAAGGTAATCATATAATAAGGACAGGCTTTTGATTTTTTCAACCCAATAAGAAAAACCATCTTTTTCCAAGTTTTCCCAATTATATACGGGAGTCCCCCAAAGCTGACCCTTTTTTTGAAAAGCATCTGGTGGAACAGCAGCCTGATAAGTTGGTTCACCATCACTATCCAGTAAAAAATACTTTTTATTTTCAATAAGATCTCTGGAATTTAAATTTACATAAAAAGGCAGATCCCCAAATATTTTAATTCCTTTTTCATTTGCGTACTTTTTTAGTTCTAAATACTGATCCAAAAATATCCTTTGAAGAAATTTTGAAAAACTTTCTTTTTCCTTTACTTGGCTTTCATATATTTTAAATAATAATTTTTCTTTATTCTTTATAAACTCATTTTTATCTTTATTCTTTATGCTCTCCCAGTCATCAATGCTCAAGATATTTTCTCTATCTAGTTTTTTTAAATCAATTAACAAATGATTTCCTGCAATACTATCTGGAGATGCATAGGGAGATAATATTGAGTCTACTTGAGTTAAAGGCAGTACCTGCCATATTTTTTGCCGGGTTCTGGAAAGAAAGTCAACAAACTGAAAAGCTTTATCCCCGAAAGTTCCATAAGCTTCATCTCCCTTAAGAGAGGTTATATGGCAAAGAATCCCTGCACTTCTTTCTAAGATTTCAGGACTTTTTTTTTATATAAAACTGTAACCTCTCCTGCCATTATTTTCCCTTGGTATGAATCTATTTTATACTCAGATTCTTCTGAAGCATTATTAAGAACTATTATTGCAAGCTCCTCTTCATTTTCTCTTTTAAAATAATATACATTGTCATTGCAGAATCCAGAGGTAAAACTTCCTTCAACAAAAACCTTGTGTTCTTTTCTCATTTTTATTGCTTCTTTATAAGTTTCCAGCAAATCTTTATCTTGATTACCCCAGGGATATGTTTTTCTGTTATCTGGATCTTTATGTCCCTTTAAACCAGATTCATCTCCGTAGTAAATAACAGGTACTCCTGGAAAAGCCATTTGAAAATATACACAGGCTTTAAGCTTCTCTTTGGAAATAAGGGAGCCTATTCTTTCTACATCATGACTACCCAATATATTAAAGGTGCTGTAAAAGGATTCTTTTGGATAGTTTTCGTAAATATTCATTATTTTTCTGTGAAATTTTTCTGCGGTAATTTCTCCATTTATGTAGGATATAAGCATCTCCCGGAGAGGATAGTTTGTAGCTCCATCCAGCTCATCTCCCAAAAGATACTCCCTGCTTCTTCCATAACTTACTTTATTGGATGCATCTTCCCACACTTCACCAATTATTACAGCCTCTTCTTTGGTTGCTTTTGCAGCCTTTCGAATTTCTTTAATAAACTGTTCAGGCAATTCATCTACAACATCCAGACGCCAGCCTGAGGCACCTTTTTCCAGCCAGTATCTTATTACTCCATCAGGATTATTGTAAATAAAGTCCTGATACCCAGGTTCCATCTCATCAACATTTGGAAGGTCTGTAATTCCCCACCAGGATTCATATTTTTCAGGATATTTTCCGAAAATATACCAGTTAAAGTATTTAGAATTCTGACTGTTATATGCTCCATCTGAATCATAATTACTAAATTTATTAAAATATATACTGTCTGCCCCTGTGTGACTAAAAACTCCGTCAAGAATTACCTTTATACCTTTTTTTGCCAGCTCTTTTGTCATCTTTTCAAAGTATTCATTAGTTCCAAGCATTGGGTCTATTCTATGATAATCTCCAGTATCATAGCGATGATTACTTCTAGCCTCAAAAACCGGATTAAAATAGATGCAGTTAATCCCTAATTCCTGAAGATAGTCAATTTTTTCCATAACTCCCTCAAGATCGCCACCAAAGAAGTCCCAGTAAATTACCTCGCCTTTTTCATTGCGAATATAATGAGGATCATCATTCCAGTCAAGATGAATTAATGCATTCTTTTTACCTGCTTTAAAAGGATCTTGATTTTTGCTTTTATTAAACCTGTCAGGGAATATTTGGTATACTACACTCTCTTTATACCAGGTGGGAACAGAAAACTTTTTATAAATTGTAACCTGATAACTTAAAGGTTTTTCCTTGTAAACTTTTCCTTCTCCACCTAATCCATCTTCATTATTCCCATAAAAAAACTCTTCTTCTTCAAAACTAAAGTTATACCATAAGAGCTGAGGCTTCATTCCAACATTTATCTTTGCCGAATAAACCCCATAGCCATCAAGTTTTTCAAAAAGGCTCATTTGCACTTTTACATTTCCTGTACTTTCAGTCCAGTAATATACATACACATTATTTATTTTATCTGGAACCTTAATTCTTAGAGTTATATCACTCCCTGTTTCAAGGGCTCCCAGAGGACTTCTGTAATATTCTTCCTGTGAATTATGGTAAATCATTTTTTGACCAGTCCCTTTTTATTTAAGATTTTTATATATTTCCACATATTCTTTCGCCGATTTTTCCCAGGTAAATTTTGATTTCAGAGCATTTTTAAATACTTCATTCCACTTATCTTTGTCTTCATATATCCCCAGTGCATATTCAATTACTTTTAAAAATTCTTCTCCGTTATAGTTAGCAAAACTAAAGCCATTTCCTTCTCCAGTAAATTCGTTGAAAGGAGAAATAGTATCTTTAAGTCCTCCTACCTCCCTTACAACAGGGATATTGCCGTAATTTAAAGCTATCATTTGGCTAATTCCGCAAGGTTCAAAAAGAGAAGGCATTAAAAAAATATCTCCTCCTGAGTATATTTTTCTGGCCATATCTTCTTTAAAGCCCTGGATTAACCTATAATTTTTCGAATACTTTCCTTCAAAGCTCCTTAGAGCATCTTCATAATATTTATCTCCATTACCATGAACTATCAGCTGAATATCTTTTTTAAGTAATTCATCCATAATATATATTAAAAGATCCAGCCCTTTTTGTTCGGTGAACCTGGAAACCAAGGTCAAAAGAGGCTTTTTCTTATTTACTTCCAATTCACAAACTTCCTGTAGTTTTTCTTTATTTCGTAGTTTTCTTTCCATGGAACTACGGTAGTTATAAAAAAGGGCTTTATCTGTGCAAGGGTTATATTCCTGATAATCCAGCCCGTTTAAAATTCCAGACA
>RZYW01000005.1 GCA_009930175.1 Clostridia bacterium | reverse complement strand
CCTGTAACAATAATATCGTTTACACACATAGCAACTGCATCTATGCCAATTGTATCGTGTTTGTTCATAGCAAAGGCCACTTTTAATTTTGTGCCAACACCATCAGTACCAGAAACAAGAACCGGTTCTTCGTATTTATCTTTATCAAGGGCGAAAAGGCCTCCGAATCCACCTAAATCAGTAAGTACTTCTTTACGGAAGGTTTCTTTAACGAAGGGTTTCATTTTTTCTACACTTTCATTTCCTTTATCAATACTTACACCAGCTTCTTCATAGGTAAGTTTTTTCTTTTCCATATTTTCACCTGATTTCTAATTTTCTAAATTATCTTTTTGCATTTTTTCAATCTCACTAATATCAATTGGATAATCTCCAGTGAAGCATGCCGTACAGAAACCTTGATTTAAACCAAGTGAGTTATACAAACCTTCAAGAGATAAATAGTTTAATGAATCAGCCTTAATTATTTTTTCAACTTCTTTGATGCTTCTTTTAGCCGCTGCCAGCTGATCTTCCCCTGCTGTATCAATACCATAGTAACAAGATTTAATTACAGGAGGAGAGGTTATAAGCATGTGTACTTCCTTTGCTCCTGCTTCTCTTACCATTTCAATAATTTTTTTACTTGTTGTTCCTCTGACAATTGAATCGTCAACAAGAGCAACTCTTTTTCCTTTAATAATTTCTTTAATAGGGTTCAGCTTAAGCCTTACTCCTATTTCTCTTATCTTTTGAGTTGGCTGAATGAATGTTCTTCCTGCATATCTGTTTTTTAAAAGTCCAAAAGCAAAAGGCTTGCCCACTGTTTCTGCGTAGCCAATACCTGCAACTGTTCCTGAATCAGGAACAGGAATAATTACATCAACATCAAGAGGATGTTCTTTTGCTAATTGTTCTCCCATTTTTTTTCTGGCAACATTAACATTAATTCCGTCAATTGTGCTGTCAGGACGTGCAAAATATATATATTCAAATATACAAAGAGCTTTTTTATCTGCTGGGAAAATTCTTTTTGAGGTAACTCCTTTTTCATCAATTACAATTATTTCCCCTGGTTCAACATCCCTGAAAAAAGTTGCACCAATTGTATCTAAAGCACAGGATTCTGAAGCAAGAACATAACCATTTTTACCAAGCTTTCCAATACAAAGTGGTCTGTTTCCAAAAGGATCTCTTACTCCAACAAGCTTATTTTTATTCATAACAACCATTGAATATGAACCTTTTAAATCAATCATTACTTTCATTAAAGATTCATCAATATCTGTTTGTCCGTATTTAGCAATCAAATTTACAATTAATTCAGTATCTATTGAGGATTGAAATACAGAACCACTGTTGGCAAGATTCTCTCTTAACTGATTTGCATTTGTAATGTTTCCGTTATGAGCAAGAGCTATCTGACCTGCAAGATAAGTTGCTAAAATTGGCTGTGCGTTTTGTACTATACTTGACCCTGTAGTTGAATATCTTACATGACCAATTCCAATACAACCTTTTAAACTATCAATTTCATTCTGTGAAAAAGCCTCAGTTACAAGACCCATAGCTTTGTGAAGCCTTATTTTTTTCCCATCAGAAACTGCCATTCCTGCACTTTCCTGACCTCTGTGTTGAAGAGCAAATAATCCATAAAACAAATCTTGTGAAACTTCTTCCCCAGGATTATAAATACCAATTACTCCACACTCTTCTTCCATTTTATCTTCTTTTTCCCAAATCAACTTATTAAGCCTCCAAACGTTTTAATACTTCAATATATGAATCTACAACTTTACCCAGATCTCTTCTAAAACGGTCTTTATCCATTTTTTCTCTGGTTTCAAGATCCCAGAATCTGCATGTGTCTGGTGAAATTTCGTCTCCCAGAATTATTTGTCCATTATGACGTCCAAATTCCAATTTGAAATCTACAAGCTCAATTTTCTTTTCTTTCAGATATGGTACTAGTATTTCATTTATTTTAAGTCCAAGTTCTTCCATTTCTTTTAATTCTTCAGGAGTACATAAACCCATTGCTGCTATATGGTAATTGTTAATCATTGGATCCCCAAGTTCGTCATCTTTGTAATATAGTTCAACAACAGTCTTGCTTAAGGGGATACCTTCTTCCATGCCTAATTTCTTTGCTAATGATCCTGCAGTTATATTTCTTACTACTACTTCAATTGGAACAATTTCCAGGGATTTTACAAGCATATTTCTTTCATCCATTTTTTCAACAAAATGAGTTGGAATTCCTTTTTTTTCTAAAAGCTGAAAAAATATTGAAGCAATTGCATTATTTAAAATACCCTTTGAATCAATAACATCTTTTTTCAAACCATTAAATGCTGTAGCATCATCTTTGTATTCAACAACATAAAGATTTTTATCTTCTGTTTTATATATTTTCTTTGCTTTTCCTTCATATAACATTTCTAATTTTTCCATTTTATTTTCCCCCTTTTATTATTCCAAGCCACATCTTTTAAAAATTGTATCTACATGTTTTGTATGGTAACTAAAATCAAAAATCTCTTCTATTTCATTTTCATTTAAATATTCCCTGATTTCTGGATTCCCCATAACAATTTCTTTAAATTGAATTTTTTCATCCCAGGCTTTCATTGCACCTTCCTGAACCCATTTGTAAACTGTATCTCTAGGAACACCCTTTTCCACTATGCTGAGCATAACTCTTTGTGAAAAAACCAGACCAAGATTAGCTTCAAGATTCTCCATCATTTTCTCTTTGTTTACTACTAAACCATCAGTTACTTTAATAAATAAATCTAAGATATAATCTAGAAGTATTGTACTGTCTGGAAGAATTATTCTTTCAACAGATGATTGTGTTAGATCTCTTTCATGCCATAAAGCGACGTTTTCCATAGCTGGAATAGTATTCCCTCTAATTACTCTGGCTAATCCTGCAACTCTTTCAGACTGCATTGGATTTCTCTTATGGGGCATTGCAGATGAGCCCTTTTGCCCTTTAGTGAATTCCTCCATAACTTCGAAGGTTTCGCTTTTTTGAAGTCCTCTGATTTCTGTAGCAAATTTATCAAGAGAGCTGGCAATAACCGCTAAAGTTAACATATATTCTGCATGTCTGTCTCTTTGGATAATTTGAGTTGAAACCTGAGCTGGTTTAAGATCCAGCTTTTCGCATACATATTCTTCAATTCTTGGATCTATATTGGCAAAGGTTCCAACAGCACCGGAGATTGCTCCAACGCTAATAGTTTCAATTGCCTGTTTCATTCTTACAATAGATCTTTCTGTTTCTGTATACCAAACTGCCATTTTTAATCCAAAAGTTACAGGTTCAGCATGGACACCGTGAGTTCTTCCCATCATTAATGTATATTTATTTTCTTGAGCTTTTCTTTTTATTACTTCTTTTAATTTATATAACTTTTCAAGAATAATTTCTCCAGCTTGTTTCATTTGTACTGATAATGCTGTATCAAGAATGTCGGAAGAAGTCATACCCATATGAATGTATTGAGATTCTTTACCAACATATTCAGAAACATTAGTTAAAAATGCTATAACATCATGCTTTGTTTCTCTTTCAATTTCCTTGATACGGTCTATATCAAAATCTGCTTTTTCACGAATAACTTTTGCAGCCTCCGCAGGAATTTGACCAATAGCAGCCATTCCTTCACAGGCTAACACTTCTACTTCAAGCATTACTCTTAAGCGATTTTCTTCCGACCATACTTTTCCAATTTCTGGTAATGTGTATCTGTTTATCATTATTTATTCCTCCTGTTTAATAGAAAAACCGGGATTTTATAAAAAAGATTATAAAAGGGCCCGGGTATTTTACTTAATTTTTTTATTTACTTTTTCTGACTTTTCCATTACTTCCTGTGCCATTTTTTCTTTAAATTCAATAAGTTTTCCTTCAATGTCCTTATCACTTAATGCTAAAATCTGCAGGGCAAGAATACCTGCATTTTTTGCTCCATTAATTGCAACGGATGCAACAGGAACACCAGAAGGCATTTGTACTATTGAATAAAGAGAATCTACACCCTTTAAAGGTGTTGCATCAATTGGCACCCCAATTACTGGAAGAGTTGTAACTGCCGCTAATACTCCCCCTAAATGAGCAGCTGCACCAGCTCCTGCTATAATAACTTTAATCCCTCTGTCTTTTGCTTCTTCAGCATACTTAAGAGCTCTGTAGGGAGTTCTGTGAGCAGATGCCACAATTACTTCACTTTCAACACCAAATTCTTTAAGTACTTCATAGGCTTTTTCCATAATTTCAAAATCATTATCGCTACCCATAACAATTGCAACTTTTGCTGACAATTTAATTACCCCCAGTCAAAAAATGTACAAAAAAATCTTACCATAACTAGATTTACTTAGTCAACGAAAAAACGAACTTTATTTTGGTAAATAAAAAAATAATTTTCCATATACCGCCAATAACCGAATATTAGTCTTGTCACTAATGTATTTGTTCGTATATTTACTTTTGTGAATATAAAAAAAGAGCATATCCTTTAACGGATATACCCATTGTAAACTTTAAATAAACTTTATCTTTCCTCCCTGAAGTAAGGAACGCTAAGTCCTGCGGGTGGAGAATTTTTCTTGGATTTTCTAAAAGAAATAGTTACCAATACAATAATAGTTACAAGATAGGGAAGCATATTAATAAAATACTGGTTTACTGCCAGGCCAGATCCCTGAATTCTAAAGCCAATTATATCAAGTCCTCCAAATAAATAAGAACCAAATAATGCCTTATATGGATTCCAGGTTGCAAAAATTACAAGAGCAACTGCTATCCAGCCTCTTCCTGCTGTTATGTTTTCCTGCCAGGCGGGAACATAAACAAGAGATAAATAAGCTCCTCCCAGTCCGCAAAGTGCTCCACCTAATAAAATGTGAAGGTATTTATACATAGAAACACTTATGCTGGCAACATCTGCTGCAGCCGGATTTTCTCCAACTGCGGTAAGATTAAGCCCTTTACTAGTCTTGTACATATATATACCTAAAAGGACTGCCAGTATATACCCTAAATAAACAAACATATCCTGATGAAAAAACACTTGCCCAACTATAGGTATTTTGCTTAGCAAGGGTACTTCCACAGGTGCAAAAAACTTTCTTATATCAACTGTCATTATTTCACCAACAAGGCCTTTTCCTATAAAACCAGAGAAACCTGTTCCAAAAATTGTTAGGGTAAGACCCGAAACAACCTGATTTGCTCTTAAAGTAACAGTTAAAAATGCATAAATAAAGGCTCCCGCTCCTCCTGCAACTGCTGCTGCAAGGATTGCAAGGAAAGGACTGTTTGTTTTTAATCCCACCATAAAACCCATAACTGCACCCATAAGCATCATTCCTTCAACTCCAAGGTTTAGGTTTCCTGCCTTTTCAGTTATTATTTCTCCTAATGTAGCAAAAAGTAATGGTGTTCCTGCTACAATGGCTGCGGAAAAAAAAGCAGCTGTTAATATCATAAGATAACCCTCATTTACTTATTTTTTTTAAAGCTAATTCTGTACCTGATAAAAAATTCACTGCCAAGGACAAAGAATAAAATCAGTGACTGAAGAATTGTACTGGCTGCATCGGGAATTCCGAAAGCAATTTGAATATACGATGCCCCCTGAACTAAAGCAGCAAACAAAAATGATACTACTAAAATAACGGGAACTTTAAGGTTAGAAAGCCAGCTAGTAATGATAGCAGTAAATCCAACACCAGCAGTTAACTGGACGCTTAAATTACCACTTACTCCCGTGGCCTGAACAAAACCTGTAATACCACAAAGAGCACCGCTTATAAAAACCGCTGTAATAATTGTTTTTGGTACATTTATACCTGCGTAATTCGCTGTATTTTCACTTTCTCCTAAAACAGCAATCTCATAACCCATTTTGCTATAGTTCATAAAGAAGTGCATTATCATAATCAAAATAAGCGTAATAACCCAACCTATATGAATTCCAAATAATTTTGGCAATAAAGCATTATCTCCGTAAGGTGCTATTTTTGCAAAACCCATTGCATTTGGATCTTTCCATGCGCTGTATTGTAAATATGTTATCCATTTAAGAGCAATATAGTTCATCATCAAAGTAATTATTGTTTCATTTGTTCTCCATTTGGCTCTGAAAAATGCAGGAATTAAAGCCCACAAACCTCCACCTATCATTGCTGCAATTATCATCAACAAAAGCATTACAGGTCTGCCTAAATCGGGGAAAGTTCTGTATACAACAGTTGCAAGGTAAGCTCCCATAAGTATTTGTCCTTCTCCGCCAATGTTCCAAAACTTCATTTTAAAAGCAACGGAAATACCTAAGGAAGTTATAACCAAGGGTATTGCTTTAATAATTGTAGATTTTAAACGATGAGTATTTCCTAATGCTCCATCTGCCATTCCTGCAAAAACTTCAAAAGGATTGTGACTTAAAATTAAAATGAATAATCCGGAAGTTATAAGAGCGAACAGTATAGACAAAGTCCGTATTTTAATTTCTTCTTTTCTGCTTACTTCTGGTTTTTTGGTTATTCTCATTTTTTCTCTCCAAGCATCATCAGACCTATTTCTTCTTTAGTAGTCTCTGAAGCATTTACTATTCCCATAATTTCTCCACTATTTATTACCATTATTCTGTCACTTAATTCTATAAGAGCGTCAAGATCTTCACCAATATAAAGAATAGCTACTCCTTTTTTCTTCTCCTGGTTAAGCAAATCATAAATTTTATAACAAGTATTTATATCAAGTCCCCTAACAGGGTAAGCAGTTATTAGTAACTCAGGATTTGAATCCAGTTCCCTTCCAAGAAGTACTTTTTGAATGTTCCCTCCAGAAAGATTTTTAATAGGATGATTTATTCCTGGTGTTTTAATTTCAAGTTTTTCAACAATTTCCTTTGCTTTTACTCTTGAAGGTTTACGGTCAATAAAGGAACCTGTCTTTTTCTGATATTGTTTAAGTAAAATATTATCTACAATATCCATACTTGCAACTAGTCCCATGCCAAGACGGTCTTCAGGAATGAAACTCATACTGATTCCTTTTTTTATTATTTCTTTAGGGGTTTTCCCAACCATTTCCTCCCCTTTGAATTTAATAGATCCGGAATCCACTTTATATAATCCTGCAATTGCCTCACAAAGTTCTTTCTGTCCACTTCCGGCAATACCGGCAATACTTAATATTTCACCTGAATATAGAGAGAAAGAAACATTTTTTAGTACTTGCACTCCTTCATTTGTAGAAGAACTTAAATTTTCCATTCTGAACACTTCTTCTTTATGGTCATAGGTTTCTCTTTTTATTTCTAATTTTACGGGGTACCCAACCATAATTTCAGTAAGCTCTGCAGGATTTGTTTCTTTAGTGTTTAAGGTTTTTACGCTTCTTCCCTTTAACAACACTGTTGTTTTATCGGAAATATTCATAACTTCATTCATTTTATGACTGATAAAAATTACTGCGCAACCCTCTTCTTTAAGCTTCAACATGATTCTGAATAATTTTTCAGTCTCCTGAGGCGTCAAAACAGCAGTAGGTTCATCAAGAACTAAAATTTTTGCCCCTCTGTATAAAACCTTTAAAATCTCTAAATTCTGTTTTTCCCCAACGGACATTTCATAAACTTTTTTATTTAAGTCAATATCCAGTGAAAATTTTTCTGAAAGCTCTTTAATTTCATCATATTTCTTTTTCTTATTTAAAAAAAGTGTTTTTTCATTCCCCAAAAGAACATTCTCAAGGGCAGACAAAATTTCCACAAGCTTAAAATGCTGATGGATCATTCCCACTCCCTTATACATGCTGTCCCTTGGCGAAGAAAAAAACACTTCTTCTCCATTTATATATATTGAACCGCCGTCCGGAGTATATACTCCGGACAGCATGTTCATTAATGTACTTTTACCCGCTCCGTTTTCACCAAGAAGGGCATGAATCTCTCCTGCACCAACGCTAAAATTAACATTATCATTGGCTAAAATAGTGCCAAATCTTTTGCTTATATTACTCATTGCAACTAATGCAGGAATCTGATTCATAAATACCACCTTTTATTTTTTTACACCTTCAACATACCAATCCATTGAAAGCATTTCTTCATCTGTAAGTTTTTGGCCTTCTGCAATTTTTAAGTTTCCTTCGTTATCATTGATTGGGCCAACAAAAACATCTGTTTCACCTGAAATAAATTTAGCTTTTGCAGCTTCAATTAATTCTGCAGCTTCAGCAGGAGCTAATTCAGTAAGTGGTGCAAGAGCAACAATTTCATCTGCCATTCCACCCCAGTAGCTTTCTGCTTTCCATGTTCCATCAATAACAGCTTGAACCTGAGTTACATAGTATGGACCCCAGTTCCAAATTGGAGCTGTCATGTATGCTCCTGGTGCTGCAGCTTTCATATCTGTATTATATCCAATTGAAAAAGCGCCTGCTTCTTCAGCAGCCTGTTGTGGACCAGCAGTATCTTGGTGTTGTGCAATTACATCTGCACCTGCATCAAGAAGAGCTTTTGCAGCTTCTTTTTCAGTAGCAGGGTCATACCAAGTTTGAGTTGTTTTAAAGTTAACAACTGCCTCTGGGTTAACAGATTTAACTCCTAAAGTAAATGCGTTAAGTCCTCTAACAACCTCTGGAATTTCGAATGCTCCAACATAACCAATGTTGTTTGTTTCAGTTTTTAAACCAGCAACAATACCTGAAAGGTATCTAGCCTGGTACATTCTGCCAAAGTAATTACCCATGTTTTCAGTCATTTTGAATCCTGAGCAATGCATAAATGCAACTTCTGGATATTCTTTAGAAGCTTTTTCAAGTCCATCCATGTGTCCGAAGCTTGTTGCAAAAACAACTGTAGCTCCCTGATCAATCATGTCTGCAACTGCATTCATAACTTCCTGATCTTCTTCAGCAACGTTTTCTTTGTATAAAGTTTTAACGCCAAGTTCTTGTTCTAAGTGTAGTCTTCCTTCGTTATGAGCGAAAGTATAACCCCCGTCACCAATAGGACCTACGTAAATAAAACCAACAACCATGTCTTTTTCTGCTGGTGTTTCCGCTGGTTTATTACCACCACAGCCAGCAAGAACTAGAGAAAGTATAAGTGCTGCTACTAATAAGAAACTTAACTGCTTTTTCATTTAAAATTTTACCCCCTTTTTAATATATGTTCAGATCAGTTTTACTGATCAAAAACAACTTTGTTGTCACAAAACTCTTTAACAATAGCCAGAGATTCAACCTGGATACCATTCTCCTGAAGCATTTTTCTGCCATTTTGAAATCCTTTTTCAATTACTGCTCCTACACCTGCCAAAACAGCATCTCCTGCATAAACTATGTCAGCCAAACCCATAGCTGCATTTCCATTAGCCAGAAAATCATCAACAATTAGTATTGTTTCTCCAGGAATTATGTATTTTTTATCTACCATAATTTCATATTCTTTTCCTTTAGTATAAGAAAAAACTTTACTGGTATATGCATTGGGATTATTAAAACAACCATCTTTTTTCTTGGCAAATACTACAGGTATACTGCCGAAGGCAAGAGCAGCAGCAAAAGCTACTCCAATTCCCGAAGATTCAATAGTTAGAATTTTATCAATTTTAACTTTTGAAAACCTTTTTTTAAATTCATTTCCCATTTCCAGAAACAAGGGAACATCAATTTGGTGATTTAGAAAATTATCTACCTTTAAAATACAATTTTCTTCTACTCTGCCTTCATTCATTATTCGTTGTTTTAATAATTCCATTATCTACCATCCCATTATATTAAATAAAAATACCTAGAACAAGGTGTTGTCCTAGGTATAAGTCTTGGCTAATACCCTTTGATTGTCAATTTCCGAATATAATTTGGATTTTCCCAAAAAACGTTCACTTTCAAAGATAATATTAGTCTATTCATATTCAAAAATCAAGCTAAAATTCGAAAAATTCTACCTGATTTCTCCGTGTTTTTCAACATCGGCAATATCTACTACTTTGTTGTCTTTTGAAACAAAAACTACTTTCGGCTCATGTTTTTTGTAGTCTTTTTCTTCAACCCATGTATAGGAAATTATAATTACTTCATCTCCAGGCTGAGTTAATCTAGCTGCAGCTCCATTTATGCAAATAACTCCAGAGCCTCTTTCTCCTTTAATAATATATGTTTCCAGTCTGGCACCATTGTTATTATTAACTATTGCTACCTTTTCATTCTCATACATTCCAGCAGCATCCAGTAAATCTTCATCGATTGTAACTGAACCAACGTACTGTAAATTCGCCTCTGTAACATAACATTTGTGGATCTTACTTTTCATTAAGTTTATTAACATTATTTAACCTCCATAATTTTATTATCAATTAACCTGGTCTTTCCAAGCTTTACTGCCAGTGCAACCAGGATGGTACCACTAATTTCTTCAATTTCTTCAAGGTTTTTAAAATCAAGAATTTCTATATAATCAATCTCACAAAGAGGATATTGTCCTATGAATAATTCCATTTCCTGAATAATTTTCTTAACATTTCTTTCCCCTGAATTAACAAGTTTTTCTGCTGCTTCCAAAGATTTGCTTAATGCAAGAGCCTGCTTTCTCTCTTCTGCATTCAGATAAACATTTCTTGAACTCATTGCCAGCCCATCTGACTCACGAACTATAGGACAAACTTCAATTTCTAAATCAAAGTTTAAGTCCTCAGCCATTTTTATTAATACTGCAGCTTGCTGGGCATCTTTTTGCCCAAAATATGCTTTATGAGGAGCAACAATATTAAACAATTTTGTAACAATAGTTGTGACCCCTTTAAAATGTCCCGGCCTGCTTCTTCCACATAAAGGATCAGTCAAGCCTTCTACCTGCACACTGGTCTTTAATGGTTTCGGAAACATTTCTGAAACTTCAGGATTGAAAATATAGTCACATCCAGCCTCAGCCGCAAGCTTTGTATCTCTTTCTAAATCTCTTGGGTATTTCTCTAAATCTTCATTTGGTCCAAACTGAATAGGATTTACAAAAATACTTACAATAACTAAATCATTTTCTTCTTTTGCTTTCTTTATTAAAGATAAGTGCCCTTCATGAAGATAGCCCATTGTAGGAACAAAACCAATTTTTTTACCTTTAATTTTTTCAGATTTAATTATTTCCCGAAGTTCACTAATTTTTTTTATTATCATTATTATCTCTCCGTTAATATAATTTTTCTAAAATTTCATCTTTTATTGAAAAAGTATGCTCATCCCCAGGAAACTGAGTATCCTTAACTTCTCGAATATATTCCATTACAGCTTCCTTAGTATTTGCACCTATATTTCCAAATGTTTTTACAAATTTTGGTTTAAAATCCGTAAAGGTTCCCAACATATCCTGAGCAACCAAAACCTGACCGTCACAAACACTTCCTGCACCAATACCAATAGTCGGTACTTTCAATTTTTTGGTAATTATTTCAGATAACTTTTCTGGAACACATTCCAATACTATGGCAAAAACTCCAGCTTCTTGTAAAAGCAGGGCATCTTCTATAATTTTTTGAGCATCTTCAAGTTCTTTTCCCTGAACTTTGTATCCTCCAAAAACATTTACTGATTGAGGAGTAAGACCAAGATGACCAACTACCGGAATCTGAGCTTTTATGATTCCTTCTACCGCAGGAATCATTTCTCTTCCACCTTCAAGCTTTACAGCCTGAGCTCCACCTTCTTGTATAAGTCTTCCTGCATTTCTCACAGCCTCTTCAACAGAAATGTGATAACTAAGAAAAGGCAGATCTGCAATAACCATAGCCTCCGCTGCCCCTCTGACTACTGCCTTTGTGTGATGAACCATATCATCCATTGTAACTTTTAACGTACTGTCATAGCCAAGCATTACCATCCCTAAAGAATCTCCAACCAATATTGAATCAATTCCAGCCTGGTCCATAAGTTTTGCAGTAGAATAATCATATGCGGTTAACATTGTAATTTTTTCTCCATCTAACTTTGCCTTGGCAAACCAGCTTGTAGTTTTTTTCATTACTCATCAGTCCTTTAACAAAAGTTTTAATTCATTAATTTTCATATTGTCTTTAAGCAATTCTATTGAAGCAAGTTCTAAAGTTTCATTAGCAATAATTTTGTACATCTTTGCTGTTTTATCATCATATTTATTAAAATCTTTCAAGTGTTTTAAAACCGTATCAGAATCTCCTCTGGCAATTGGTCCTGTTAAAGATTTATCAGGGCCTTTTTTAAAGGTATTTTCAACTGCCCCTTTAACAAGAGGCTCAAGAATTTCTTTTGCTTCATTTTCAGATATCCCAATATCTTTAAAAATCTTCATGCTTTTATATAAAAGAGTTGTTATATAGTTTGAGGCAATTACACATGCTCCATGATATAAAACTTTATCTTCTGAATTAATTCGAATAATTTTATTACCTAAAGGCTTAACTTCATCAAGTATTGCGGCTACTGCTTCTTTATCACCCTCAAGAGTAAATACAGCCTTTGCTAAAGCATCAATATCATCTTTCTCACCAGAAAAAGAGTGTACTGGATGGAAAGAAAAACAAGACTCTGCTGGAAGTATTTCCTTTAACATTTTGGAATCATGAAGTCCGCTTAAGTGACCAATAATTCTTTTTTTGTTCCCCAGTTTTTCTTTAAGTTCCTTTGCCGCCTCTTGAATAAAGTCATCTCCAGTGCTTATAAAAATGATTTTTGAAGATTCAATGAGTTCATTAAGGTTTTTAAAATTTTTAGTTCCTGTAAGCTTCGCAGACTCTTCCATTTTTATATTTTCTTTATCAAAATATCCTGAAACTTTCGTTCCTGAAGAAGAGAAATATAACCCAAGCCCTTTGGCTGCTCTTCCGGAACCAATAAAACCTATCATTGAATCACCATCTTTTTTTAAAAAATAAAAAACCCTTTTTCTGCAAACAGACAGAAAAAGGGCATAGTATCCTTATAAAAAAACAGAATTTTCCTTTCCCGTCTCGGTCCTGTAAAGGCTCAGAGCAGAAGTAAAAAAACACCATATTAAATTATTTATATAAACTAATAGTATGACTCCCTGTGGATGTCATCTAGGCAATAGTAAAATATGAGGATATATTTGTCAACAATTTTATTTTATAATATAATAAAACATATTAATTTACTATGTGAAGGAGAAGGATATGCGTATTTCTACAAAAGGAAAATATGGTTTAGCTGCTATGGTTTACCTTGGCGAAAAAGAAAGTTCTCCAGAGCCTGTTACGGTAGCAACAATCTCCGGAGAACTTAATATATCGAAAATATATCTGGAGCAAATTTTTTCCCTCTTAAAAAAACAAAATCTTGTAAGTTCTGTTAAAGGATCTCAAGGTGGATATTTTTTAGCAGATAAGGCAGATAAAATAACAGTACTAATGATTCTTCAGGGAATAGAAACTGGACTTTTTGAAAAAACAGAAGCTTTTTTATCCGAAGATTATTCTCATATAGGAAAAGCTCTTGACCAGTTAGTATGGGAAAACTTAGACAAAGCTGTTTTAAAAACCTTAGAAGAAACCACTTTAAAAGACCTTATTGAAAACAGCCGTAAAAATTTAAAAAGCAGTGCCTCTATGTTTTATATATAAAACTTAAGAATTACTCCTGGTCAAATAAACCAGTTGAAAGATATCTTTCACCACTATCTGGAAGCAGGACAACAATTTTCAAATCCTTATTTTCTTCTCTTTCACTAATCTTTAATGCTGCATACAAGGCTGCTCCTGAAGATATTCCTGCAAGGAGTCCTTCGGTTTTAGCAAGGGTTCTAGATGTTTCTGCAGCTGCATCATCTGAAACTGGAATAATCTCATCAATTAAGTCCTTATTGAAATTCAAGGGAACAAATCCTGCACCAATCCCCTGGATTTTATGGGGACCTTTTTCTTTTCCAGATAAAACAGCTGACTCCTCAGGCTCTACGGCAACAATTTTCACATTTGGATTTTTTTCTTTTAAATATTTTGCAACTCCGGAAACAGTACCTCCTGTACCTACTCCCGCTACAAAATAATCAATTTTTCCTTCAGTATCTTCCCAAATTTCTGGACCAGTTGTTTTATAGTGCATTTCTGGGTTTGATGGATTATTAAATTGCTGAGGCATGTAAGAGCCAGGGATGTCCTTAATAAGTTCCTCTGCCTTCGAAATTGCCCCTGCCATTCCTTCACTTCCTGGAGTTAAAACTAGTTCTGCCCCAAAAGCCTTTAGTAAATTTCTTCTTTCTACGCTCATTGTTTCAGGCATTGTAAGAATTAAACGGTAACCTCTTGCAGCTGAAATATAAGCTAATGCTATTCCAGTATTCCCGCTTGTAGGTTCTATTATCACTGATCCTGGTTTTAATATTCCTTTTTCCTCAGCACTTTTTATTAAAGCTAAACCTAATCTGTCTTTAACGCTTGATCCAGGGTTTGCAGATTCAACCTTTGCAATAATTTTATTATCTATTTTTTTATTTATGCTAAAATTCTCAAGTTCAAGCAATGGTGTATTTCCAATCAAATCAATTATACTGCCGGCTATTTTTCTCATATTTATTAGCCCCTTTCTTTTTTGACATAGTATTCCTATATGTTTAATTATAATTATACGGTTAAAAAAGTCAATAAAAAAACAGAGAGGATTTACCTCTCTGTATATCTTGATACAATTATTCTTTTTCAAGTGTTCTTTTTAAGAATTCTCTGGTACGTTCCGTCTTCGGATTGTTGAATATTTGTTCCGGTGGTCCTTCTTCTTCAATAACACCTTTATCCATGAAAACAACTCTGTCTGCAACCTCTTTAGCAAAGCCCATTTCATGGGTTACTACCAGCATGGTAAGCCCACTTTCAACAAGAGTTTTCATTACTTTGAGTACTTCACCAACCATTTCTGGGTCCAAGGCAGATGTAGGCTCATCAAAAAGCATAACATCAGGTTCCATTGACAATGCGCGGGCAATAGCGACACGTTGTTTTTGTCCTCCAGATAATTGTTTTGGTTTAGCGGTTACGTATTGATCCATTCCAACGACCTTTAAATATTTTAATGCTACTTTTTCAGCTTCTTCTTTGGACCTTTTAAGAACCTTAACCTGTCCAACAACACAATTTCCTAATACATTTAAATTATTAAAAAGATTAAACTGCTGAAAAACCATCCCTAATTTTGTACGATATTCAAAAATATCATGCTGATCGTCAAGAATGTTTTCGCCTTTATAAATTATTTGCCCTCCGCTTGGCTTCTCCAGTAAATTAATGCATCTAAGTAATGTGGACTTACCAGATCCTGATGATCCGATAATACATACTACTTCTCCCTTATTTACTGCAAAATCAATATCTTTCAGCACCTCATTAGTTCCAAAGGATTTACTTAAATGCTGAACTTCTATTATCTTTTCCATAATTCACCTCCCGGGCAGGTTTCTATTTTTAAACTTGCATCTGGTTCCCGCCTAGTGTGAAAGAATCTGGTCCATCTAGTTTTCTTTCAATAGATCTGAGAATCCATGTAACTGTCAATGTCATAATTAAATAAATCACACAGGCAACAAAGAAAGACTCAAAATATCTAAAGTTATTTCCTGCAATAGATTTTGTTTGGAAAAATAGTTCTGATACTGCAATAACATTAAGTACAGAAGTATCTTTTATATTAATAATAAATTCATTACCCGTAGCTGGTAAAATATTTCTAATTACCTGGGGAAGAACTATATTTTTCATAGTCTGAAGATGATTCATTCCGATAGCCTGGGCAGCTTCAAACTGACCTTTATCAATGGAAATAATTCCACCACGTACGATTTCTGACATATATGCACCTGTGTTAATAGATACAATGAACAGTGCTGCAACAAGTCTGTCTACATTAATATTAAATGCAAGAGCTGAACCATAATAAATAACCATGGCCTGAACTATCATTGGTGTTCCTCTGAAAAATTCTATATATGCGGTTAAAAACATATTTACTAATTTCAGGATTATTTTTTTTATTCCTTTTTCAGGTTTTGGTATTGTCCGAATAACTCCAATTAACAAACCAATAAAGGAACCAATTAAGGTACCTGTTAAAGCAATATAAAGAGTAATCCCTGCGCCACGCAAATACATAGGCCAGTTGTCTACAAATATCTTTAACAACCATTCAAGGGTCATGTTTTTCCTCCTTATGCGTAATTAAACCGACTGTATTAAAAAATACAGCCGGTTGGAATTTACTAGTTTGCTGCAGGTTGATTTTTTATTGCATCTTCCATAATTGTAATTTGTTCATCTAAAGAAATACCTGCTAATACTTCGTTAATTTTTGTAGTTAATTCACTGTCCTTACGAAGACCTACAGCGATTGCTGTATCATCATCAGAAGTTGCAAATCCATCAGTAAACTCAACTACCATAAATTTATCATTTGCTGCCTGTGCACTAATTCCTTCTGGACGCTCAGAAACATAACCATCAATCATGCCTGACTCAAGAGCAACTCTCATTGCAGGGAAATTGTCCATTGCTGTTTCTTTATCAACGCCTTCAATTTGATCAATTACAGAATAATGGAAAGTGTTTAATTGAGCAGTAATTTTTGCTCCTGCAAAATCAGCAATTGATGTAGCATTAGCATAATCTCCATCTTTAAGAACAACCATAATCAAATCTGATTTATAGTAATTGTCTGAGAAATCAATTGTTTCTTTACGTTCTGCAGTTGGTGACATACCTGCGATTATTGCATCAATTTTTCCTGATACAAGAGCTGGTACAAGACCATCCCATTCAGTTTTTACTATTACAAGTTCTTTGCCTAACCCTTCAGCAATTTTCTTTGCTATCTCAACATCGTAACCACCAGCGAACTCTGGGCTTCCGTCAATTTTTACAGCGCCGTTTGCATCACCAGTCTGAGTCCAGTTGAATGGAGGGTAACCTGCTTCCATTCCTACTTTGAATGTTTCAACTTCTGCATCTGCTTTTTTACCACCACAACCTGTAAACAGCACTGCTACAGCAAGTAATAAAACCATTGCCAATATTAAATTTTTCTTCATTATTAAACCTCTCCCTTTTTTGTTTTTTTCTTTTTTACAAAAAAAGACCTGAGGTAATCTCAGGCCTTAAAAATCCAATATCTCCCAAAACCCCTACTTCCCAAATGAGATAGCCCAACCCAATAAACCGGGATGTTTATTGGGACAGTTCTGCAGATATTTTCTGCAGACCCAGCAAATAATTTTGAGTGTATTATTTGCTTCGGCGGCCCTTCCTTCCCTTTAGTTTCAAAGCTTCTCAGGCTCCCCTAAAGGCTGTTAAAAACCGCGCCTCTACCTCACCAAGTTCTTAAAGTGAGGTTATATTTATCAGATAAGATTATACAACAATAATCCTTATAAAACAACCAAAAAAGAATTGATCATTAAGTTATTTTTTATAAAGATCTTTCCTGTGTTTCCTTTAATACTCTTTCTTTAAACTCTCCAAGAGGAAGTGCACCAAGATCCCCTTCTCCTCTTTTTCTAAGTCCTACAGCATCATTCTCAACTTCTTTGTCGCCAATGATCAGCATATAAGGAACTTTTTGTAACTGAGCTTCTCTTATTTTAAATCCAATTTTTTCATTCCTGCTGTCAACCTCTGCTCTGATGCCTGCTTTTCTTAATTCGTTATAGACTTTATTTGCGTAATCATTATGCTTATCTGTTAATGTTAAAATTTTTGCCTGCACAGGTGCCAGCCAAACAGGGAAAGCTCCTGCAAAATGTTCAATTAATATTCCAATAAATCTCTCAATACTTCCAAAGGCTACGGTGTGTATTGTGATAGGACGGTGCTTCTCATTATCCTTGCCAACATATGTCAGGTCAAAACGCTGAGGCATTTGGAAATCAAGCTGAATGGTTCCACACTGCCAAGTTCTGCCAAGACAGTCTTCAAGTTTAAAGTCAATTTTTGGACCATAGAAAGCTCCGTCACCTTCATTGATTGTAAAAGGCTTCCCTAATTCTTCAAGAGCTTTTTTCAAAGAAGCTTCAGCATTTTCCCAATCTTCATCAGAACCCATGGAATCTTCAGGTCTTGTAGATAATTCAATTCTATATTTGAAGCCAAACTTTTCATAAATCTCATCTATTTTGTTTACTACATTCTTAATTTCATCTTTGATCTGCTCTGGAAGCATGAATATATGAGCATCATCCTGAGTAAAAGCTCTAACTCTCATTAAGCCATGCAATGCTCCAGATAACTCATGGCGGTGAACTCTGCCAATCTCTCCAAGTCTTATTGGAAACTCTCTGTATGAGTGTAAATCATTTCTATAAACCATAAATGCACCAGGGCAATTCATTGGTTTAATAGCATAATCATCTTCATCAATTTTAAGGGTATACATATTATCTCTGTAGTGATCCCAGTGACCAGATGTTTCCCATAGCTTTTTATTAAGAATTATTGGTGTTTCAATTTCCACATAATTTTCTCTTTCATGAATCTCTCTCCAATACTGAAGAAGAAGATTTTTTACTTTTGTACCCTTTGGAAGGAAGAATGGGAATCCAGGGCCCTCGTCCATGAGTGTAAACAATCCTAATTCCTGACCAAGTTTTCTGTGATCTCTTTTCTTCGCTTCTTCAAGAAGATTTAAATAGTTTTCAAGATCACTTTTCTTTGGGAAAGATGTTCCGTAAATTCTTTGAAGCATTTTATTGTCAGAATTACCTCTCCAGTAAGCACCAGCAACATTTAAAAGTTTAAATGCTTTTACATGACCTGTTGAAGGCAAATGTGGTCCGGCACAAAGATCGGTAAAGCCCCCGTCAGTATAAATACTGATTTTTGCATCTTCCGGAAGATCATTAATAAGCTCTACCTTGTAGTCTTCTCCAAGTTCCTGGAATAATTTTATAGCTTCAGATCTTGGCATTTCTTTTCTTTCAAATTTATTATCTTCCTTAACAATTCTTTCCATTTCTTTTTCTATTTTTTCAAGATCCTCTGGAGTAAAAACATGTTCAGAATCAAAATCATAATAGAAGCCATCTTTAATTGCTGGTCCAATTGCTATTTTTGTCCCTGGAAAAAGGTTTTTTACTGCCTGGGCCATAATATGTGATGAACTATGACGAAAAGTATCTTCTCCATCTTCGTCTTCAAAAGTAAGAAGACTTAACTCAGAATCTTTTTCTATAGGGAAATCCATATCTACTACTTTCCCTTCAACTTTTGCTGCCAGAGATTTTTTTTGCAGTCCTTTGCTTATATCTCCTGCTACTTCAAAGGGAGTTACAACATTTTGATCAAACTCTCTTACTGAACCATCCGGTAATGTAATTTTTATCATTTTTTTCTCACCTTTCCTGTAAAATAAAAATACCCCTCAATCCCAATGGGACGAGAAGTATCGCGGTTCCACCCAAATTGCACCATATAAAAAAGCATATAGCACCACTCAAAAAGCCTATAACGCAGACCTGCGGTTGTTATTTAAACAACAGCTCCAAGGTGGTATGAATTAAATATTTCCTAAGAAAACTTCCAGCCAAGGTTTTCTATCTCTGGGAGGTTTATTTAATGCACGTATCCTCTTCAACGCTTAATTATTATTTAGCTATAAGAAAATTATATTTCTATTTTAAAAAATGTCAAACTTTTCCCCGTAATCTTTGAATATGATATCTTTTAATTTATTTTTCTTTGGAAATTCACTAAGATATCCTTCTTTATTTAAAAACTCCGCAAAATATAAGAATGTTTCTTCGCTTAGTGAATGCTCAATTAGGCAAGCATCATTTTCAGCAATTTCTTTTTCAACACCTAATATTTTTTCAAAGAAATATTTTAATAGAGAGTGTTTTATTTTTACTCTTTCTGCTTCTTCAAATCCTTTAGTGGTTAAAAAAACAGGCCCATACCTTTCTCTTAGAACCAAACCTTCCTCAGACAAAATATTAATTGCCTGAGTTACACTTGCTTTTTTAATATTAAGTTTATTAGCTATATCTGTAACTCTTACTCCCTTATTTTCTGTTGAGAGTTCCAATATAGCCTCTAGGTAATCCTGGCTTGAAGATGAAAGAGTTTTTTCCATTTTTTACACCCCAGTTAAGATTTATGTTTAAGAAGCAATGCAGAAATAAAAGCCGTAATTGGTATTGCAGCTACCAGCGCAATTGTTCCAATCAGAGCTCTGATTATTTCATCCGCAAGCATCTCAAAATTAATTAAATGAAGGAAAGGCAACTCATAAGCCATCAGTAACAACAACAAGGGTAAAGAAGCTCCAGTATAAGCTAATACTAAAGTATTAGTCATGGTACCCATAACGTCATTACCTACATTCATTCCTGCTTTAAATAAATGAGCAAAAGACATATTTTCTCCGGCATTTGCTATTTCTTCAGTACTAGAAGCAATTGACATACAAACATCCATTACGGCTCCCAGAGCTCCAAGTATTATTCCAGATAACAAAATACCCTTCATATTATAATCGGCAAACTCAGGGACATAAAACAACATTCTTGATTCCTCTGTACTTAAACCTGTAAGATTAGCCACATTGCTGATTATCATTGCCAGAACTGCAGCTAAAATTAATCCTGCTCCTGTACCTAAAAATGCAGAAACAGACTTTTTAGTAAAACCACTTACTATTGCAAAAGTTATAAATGCAATAACTACAGAGGAAAGAATAGTGACTAGAACCGGGCTTCTTCCTGCAAATATTTGGGGAATCATAATTTTATATATTACAAGAAAAGTTACACCTAAAGAAATAAGGCCCTTCAATCCTTTACTTCTGCCAATTAAAAGCATTAGAAGAACAAATATTCCAATTAAGAGATAAATATATATATCTCTGACAAAATCAACGACATATGCTTTTTGATATCCTGAATCATCATATAAGACTGAAAGCAGAACCTTATCTCCTTCCTGAACATAAATTTCATATCCAGGTGAATTGATAAAACTATTTTCTATTTGAACTTTTCTGCCTTTAAAATCTCCCGAGGTAATTTCAACCAGTATTCTCTGATAATTTTCCAGTATTCCTTCGGATATTTCCTGTTCTAGTTTTTCTTCATATATTTCAAGAACCTTACCTTTAGCATAAGCTTCCGAAAGATTAAATTCATCTATCTCTTCGTATCCTATCGCAATTCCAGAACAAAAACTAAATACCATTAAAGTTAAAAGTATTAAAACAATTTTTTTATACATTAATATCTCCCTTGAATTTTTTATCTTAATTATAATACCATTTTTATTGCTAATTATGATAGTTTTCTGGTATAATTTAATCAAATAGCTGAAGGAATTTTGTAGTGAAATGGTATCATCTAGGTTCGTGGCACCTAGGTTGGAGGTTCGAGTCCTTTCCAAATTTCCTTGTGGCAGCGCATCCGTGGGGTGCGTTTTTTTATTTTAAAAAAATCCCCGGGGTAATTTAAACTACACCGGGGACCAATTATCCTATATTAAATAAACTCATTAGGAACCTTATTGAAATTACCCCAACAAAAATTCCGATTATAAGATACAACCAATCTTTTTTTACTGGATCCATTTTTAAATCTCTCCTTTAATTAAATATCATCAATTTTAATCTTAGTATTTAATTTTCTTACATAGTCAACACCAGACCATATGGTGAAAAACAGGGCGATATACAAAAAGGCCTCACCAATTGGGAAATTTATATATTTAATATAAAAATCCTCAAGTAAAATTAAAGAGATAGCAATAATTTGTGTTACAGTTTTTACTTTTCCAAGATAACTGGCAGATACTACAACTCCCTCTGCTGCTGCTACGCTTCTGAGACCTGTTATTGCAAATTCTCTGCCTAAAATAATAAATGCAGGCCATGCACTGATTTCCCCAAGTTGTACCAAAGATACCAATGCTGCTGTCACTAATAATTTATCTGCAAGAGGGTCCATAATTTTACCAAAATTAGTTATTTGCTTTCTCTTTCTGGCAATATAACCATCAAGACCGTCTGTGCTTGCTGCAAGTATAAAAATAAAGGCAGCTAAATATTTACCATAAGTGATTTTTACCAGTAAAAAAAACATAAAAACTGGAATCAAAAAAATTCTGCCCAGGGTAAGTTTATTCGGCAAATTCACTTTCCATCTCTCCTACCAGATCATAATCATTTACATGAATTATTCTGCAATTTATTATATCTCCTGCTTTAATTGAATCATCATACTTCACCAAAATAACAGGGTCTATTTCTACTGCTTCGCCACAGGTTCTGCCTTCAAAGAAAATTCCGTCAAATCCATCAATTATTACCTTCTCAATTCGGCCAATTCTCTTTTCGTTATAATCTAATACATTAAGATATTGAGCTTCCATTAGTTCATTTCTTCGGGAAATTTTTATTTCTTCCGGAATTTGATTTTTTAATTTATATGCAGGGGTTCCCTCTTCTTTTGAATAGGGGAACACTCCAAGCCTCTCTATTTTATATTCTTTCACAAATTCAAGCAACTCATTATGATCTTCCTCTGTTTCATTAGGGAAACCACTAATCAGACTTGTTCTGAAAACAATATCAGGCATTAGTTCTCTGGCTCTTTTTATTATTTCTTTTATTTCTTTTCCAGTAATATTTCTTCCCATTAATTTAAGAATTCTGTCGGAAATATGCTGAACTGGCATATCAAGATATTTACATATCTTTTCTTCTTTTGCCATTAGCTGAAGAAGTTCCTCAGTTATATTATTTGGGTAGGCATATAAAAGTCTTATCCTTTGAAGACCTTCAATCTTTACAAGCTCTTTTAGTAATTCTGTAAGCATTGTTGTACCGTAAAGATCTTTTCCATAAAAGGTTATATCTTCACCTATAACTATTAACTCTTTAACACCTTTTTGTGCTAGTTCCTGTGCTTCATTTTTTATATCTTCAATTTTCCGGCTTCTGTAACTTCCTCTGATACCCGGAATTATACAATAGGTACAAAAATTGTCACAGCCTTCTGCAATCCTTAGATAAGCATAATGGTCTGGTGTAATTTTTTCTCTTTTCAATTCTTTATATTCTTTGTATTTTTTTATATCATCAACATAATTAAGCTTTTGTTCTTTTTCTCTTAACTCTAAAATCATTTTATTTATGTCTTCATATCTTCCTGTTCCAATTATCCCGTCAATTTCTGGTATTTCTTTCATTAATTCATCAGAATACCTTTGGCTTAAGCATCCTGTCACTATAAGATGCTTTAAATTTTCTTGTTTCAAGTCTGCAAGTTCGAGAATGCAGTCCACAGATTCTTCTTTAGCATCCCCAATAAAAGCACAAGTATTAACAACTGCAACCTCTGCTTCTTCAGGATTTTCTGTAACCTGTAATTTATTATCTTTTATTATTTTAAGCATATTCTCTGAATCAATTAAATTTTTAGGGCACCCCAGAGACAGCAAGTATACCTTTTGCAAATAGATTTCTCCTTTTTGAAAATTATCTAAGTTATTATAACAAAATAAACAGACCTGTTAAACAGGTCTGTAAAATTTAACCTTAAAGATCTTCAATTTTATATCTTCTCGTTCCAACTTCCGCCTGGGCTCCAAGAACTCCCTGGTCAACCCCATTAACTTTAATTCTAACTGCAGCACCATTACCATAAGTAAAATCAATTGTTTTATATCCTGTAAACTTCATTGATTCTCTGCCTGCAAAGATTGTTTGTTCAAATTCCAGTTTACCATCAACAATTACCTGTATCCAGCAAGAATCTAACCCAGGCCCACCTTCTGACATAATAACTTCCAGCTCCATTTTTTCTGCTACTGGTTGTGCAGGTGGAGTAACTTCTGGTTGTGGTTGTGCCTCCGGCTCAGTAGCTGGAGTTGGTTCAGGTTCAGGATTTGGCTCAGGTTCAGTGACTGGTGCTGGATCCGGCTCTGTTGCTGGTGCGGCTGGCTCAGCTTCCTTCTCTGGTTGAGGATCTGGTTGAACCTCTGGTTTTTCTTCACTTACTTGGGGTTCTTTTGCTTTTTCTGACATGAAATATTCAAAGCCTTTGTAGCCTCCAAATAAAAGCAGTGCTAAAACCAGCAAAAGAGAAATTCCTTTAATTATTCTATCTGATAATCTTTTTTCTTTAACTGGTCTGACAAGTTGTGGTTTACTATTTGCAAGAATATCTTCAGAGTTATCCTCATTAAAATGCTTATTTATTTCCTGCAGATATACTGTATAATCCAAACCAAGAAATTTTGCATAATTCTTAATAAAACCCTTTACATACACTCGTCCAGGAATTTTATCAAAATTCTCCTTTTCAATTGCATCAATAAAGGTAGCCTTAATTTTAGTCTGATTTTCTACATCATAAATTGAAAGACCTTTTTCTTCTCTTATTCTTTTTAGTTCTTCGCCGATTCCTAACAAATAACCACCCACTTGCATATAATATTCATACTAACATAATACACTATTTTGTTAAATACAAAATAAACGATTCTTTAACTTTTTTCTTTATTTTCAAATAATCTGTCATAATCATCAAGATTTATTAATATTTGACGAGGTTTACTTCCCTCATAACCGCCAATAATTCCTTTTTGCTCCATTTGATCAATAATTCTTGCTGCTCTGTTATATCCTACTCTAAATCTTCTTTGCAGCAAAGAAATTGATGCCTGCCCGTTTTCAATAAAAAGTTTTGCGGCATCAGGAATTAATTCATCTTCTTCTGCTTCCTCTTTTATTTCTTCAGTTTCAGATTCCAGTTCCTGATTTATTATTCCTTCATCATACTTTGGAACACCTTTACTTTTTATTTCCATTACTAAAGTTTCTATTTCATCATCTGAAATAAATACTCCCTGAACCCGAAAAGGTTTTGGAACCCCTGAAGGATAGTACAACATATCTCCCTTGCCTAAAAGTTTTTCCGCACCATTCATATCAAGAATAGTTCTGGAATCCACCTGTGATGATACTGCGAAGGCAATTCTGGAAGGCACATTGGCTTTAATTATTCCAGTAATAACATTTACTGATGGTCTTTGAGTTGCAATTACTAAATGAATGCCTGCGGCCCTTGCCATTTGTGCTATTCTGCAAATTGCATCTTCAACATCAGCTGGGGCAACCATCATTAAATCTGATAATTCATCAATTAAGACAACAATATATGGAAGTTTTTTATCATCTTCTCCACTTTTTTCTGCATTTTCATTGTATACTTCTATACTTTTTACACCTGCTGAAGAAAAGAGCATATATCTGTTCTCCATTTCTTTTACTGCCCATCTTAAAGCAGATGCTGCTTTTTTAGGGTCAGTAACAACAGGAGTGATTAAGTGAGGGATTCCATTATATACTGTCAGTTCTACCATTTTAGGATCAATCATAATGAGTTTTACCTCATCTGGACTTGCATTAAATAAGATACTTGCAATAATTGAGTTCATGCAAACACTCTTACCTGAGCCAGTTGCACCTGCAACAAGTAAGTGAGGCATTTTTTTTAGATCGGCAATTATTGGCTTACCTGCGATATCTTTTCCAAGAGCAACGGATAACTTTGAATTGCTCTTTTTAAAATCCAGGGTTTCAAGAACGCTTTTAATTCCAACAGTAATATTATACTTATTAGGTACCTCAACACCTATAGCATTTTTACCAGGGATAGGGGCAATTCTTACACCTGCAGTAGCCATACTTAAAGCTATATCATCCGCCAGATTAACTATTTTACTAACCTTAACACCCGGAGCTGGCTGAAATTCATAGCGAGTTATTGCAGGACCACAATTTACTCCGCTGATTTTTCCTTTAACCCCAAAGTTTTCCAAAGTTTCTTCAAGCACTTTAACTCTTCTGTTAATAATATCCTGATCCATTTTATTGTTTGTTTCTATATTCTTTAATATATCTAAATCTGGATATTGATATTTTTTCTTGTTGCTTACTAATACAGGTTTTGGTATTTCAAGTTCTTTCTCTGGTTCAGACTCTTTTTCTTTAACTTTTTCTTTTTTTACTTCCTCTAAAGAAACTACTTTTCCCTTAACAGAAGTATCAATAACAGGCACTTCTTCCTGAGCAGGAGCTTCTTCCTGTCCTTCTTTTTTTACAGGTGTGAAATTTAAATTGTTAATAATAGGAATAATATTTTTTTCTCTTTCTGGTTTTGGTTCACTTTCTTCAAATATTGCAGTTTCTTTCGTTTTTACTTCTTTTACAGGCTTTTGCTTTCTTTTTACACCAGTAAATAAATCCTTAATTTGTCCAGCAATATATGAGAAAGGAAAATCAGTAAGATACAGAGCAAATAAAAGGATAGTCAGTACTCCTACCAGATAAGAGGCAACAGTTCCAAATAACTTTATGTATAAAAAAGCAAAAAGAAATCCTGTCATTCCTGCACCAGAGCCAGAAAGGGCCTCTTCAAAGCCAATTCTGAAATCAGTGTTCAGACCAAGAGAACTGATATGGAGGAGTCCTAGTAACACAGGCACTAATAATATGTATACTGACAGCTTGAATCCCTTTACAGGTTCCTGGGTTACTAAAACATAACCAGCATAGAGAATTATAAAGGCAATAACCAGAAGATCAAATCCCCCGAAGAACTGTTGAAATGTTCTTAAAAAGAACCCTCCAATTATTCCAAAACTATCTAATGGGTTTGCATTATTCCCAATTTCATCACTTCTTAAAGAAATAAAGAAATAATATATTGAAAAAAGAATCAGGACAGCGCTAATAATCTTGCCTTTTCTTATTTTGTTTTCTTTTTCTGCCTTTTTGGATATTCTTGCCATTTTTTACCTTCCTTTATATGCATTAAAAAGCTAAGCACAAACAAAATGTTTGTGCTTAGACTACAGATTATACCTCAACAATAATTGGTAAAATCATAGGTCTTCTCTTAGTTTTTTCATATAAAAATCTTCCAAGAGAGTCCCTTATATTATTCTTAAGCGTAGCCCAGTCTTTAACTCCATTTTCTAAAGATACTTCAAGATTTTGCTGGACAAATCTTTTTGCTTCCAGCATTAAATCTTCTGACTCTCTTACATAAACAAAACCTCTGGATACAATATCTGGTCCGGCCAGTAATTTAGTGGCTTGTCTGTTTAAAGTTGCTACAACTATTAATATTCCATCTTGTGACAATTGTCTGCGGTCTCTTAAAACAATATTCCCAATATCTCCAACACCAAGTCCGTCAACCAGAACTCTCCCTGCTGGTACTTTTCCGGAAATACATCCTTTTTCTTTCGTGAACTCAATTACATTTCCATTTTCAGCTACGAAAATATTCTCTTTTTTCACACCAAGTTCTTCTGCCAGTTCACCATGTTTTAATAACATTCTGTACTCACCATGAACAGGAATAAAATATTCTGGTTTTACCAGATTAAGAATCAGCTTTAGCTCGTCGCGGCTGGCATGACCAGAAACATGAGTTCCAGATGATTTTTCGTAAACTACCTTTGCCCCAAGCCTGAATAAAAAATCAATAGTTTTATATACAGATTTTTCATTCCCGGGAATTGGCGTTGCTGAAATGATAACAGTATCTCCAGAGTCAATTTTTATCTGTCTGTGATCACCTTTGGCCATTCTTGATAAAGCCGCCATTGGCTCTCCCTGACTTCCTGTAGTTATAATAACCATTTCCTCTGTTGGATAATTATTAATCTCATTTAGAGTAATAAGAGTTCCCTCGGGAATAGTTAAATAACCAATCTCTTGAGCAATTGCAGTTACATTTTCCATGCTTCTTCCAACAATACAAACCTTTTTCTCAAACTTTATAGCAGCATCTATTGCCTGCTTAATTCGGTGAACGTTTGAGGCAAAAGTGGCAATTATAATTCTGCCCTTTGCTACTCTGAATTGTTCATTAAAAGCTTCTCCAACTACCTTTTCAGATTGAGTAAAGCCTGCTTTCTCAACATTTGTACTGTCTGAAAGCATTACCATTACTCCCTCTTCGCTGATTTGAGCAATTCTGTTAATATCCAGAAGTTTGCCATCAACAGGAGTTTGATCCAATTTAAAATCTCCAGTATGAAAAACATTTCCAACAGGAGTTTTAATGAAAATTGCAACTGAATCTGGAATTGAGTGAGTGCTTTGAATAATTTCAAATTCCATTTCGCCGAATTTCAATACATCTTTAGGCTTTATTAATTGGAAATTAGGTTCTCTGGTCATTGGGATTTCATTAAACTTTGATTTAATTATTGCAATAGCAAGTTTCATTCCATATACAGGAACGTCAAAGTCTTTAAGAATATAAGGCAACGCCCCAATGTGATCTTCGTGACCATGAGTGATTATAATAGCTCTGAGCTTGTCTTTATTTTCTTGAAGATAGGTAATATCTGGAATTACTACATCAATACCTAGTAATTCATCTTCAGGGAACATTAGCCCTGCATCGATAAGTACTATATCATTTCCATACTCAACGACCAACATGTTTTTTCCTACTTCACCCAGACCGCCCAGGGGAATTAGCAAAAGTTTCTCTTCTTTTTTTATAACTTACACCTCCATAAAATTTAGAAGACCGGACATTTGTATCTAATGTTAATTATAAACTCTGAGAGGAAAATCAACAAGTGAATTTTAAGTTAATAAAAAAAAGAAGGCACAAAGACCTTCTCTAATTATAAATATTTTCTTCTTAGTTCTTCATTACTTTCCTGACTTAAATAAGAAACTGGGATATCAAATACAGTCTTGCATCCCTTTTGTCCTTCCTTGTTTAGCCTGTAAGCAGCTCTGGCATATGCAGTCAGCACTGATGCTGTAAATTCCGGGTTAGAGTCAAGATTAAGACTGTACTCAATTATCTGCATATTTTCTTTATTTATTCCCGTTCTTCCGCTTCTAATTACAAATCCTCCATGAGGAATTCCGCTGTGATCTCTTTTAAGCTCTTCCTCAGTTATAAAGTGAACTACAGTATCATAATCTGCAAAATAATTTGGCATGTTCTTTATTTCATTTTCAATTTTCCCTTTATCTGCTCCTTCATCTGCAACAACAAAACATTCTCTTAAATGCTTTTCTCTTGTTGTAAATTCAGGGTTGTTACCTTGCCTTACTGATTCAAGAGCGCTTTCAACTGGAATAGTGTATTGTTTTCCATCTTTTACACCAGCGACTCTTCTTATTGCATCTGAATGTCCCTGGCTTACTCCCTTGCCCCAAAAAGTATAATCCTTACCTTCTGTAAGAATAGAATTTGCATATACTCTGTTCAATGAAAACATCCCTGGATCCCAGCCTACAGCTATTATACTAATCTTCCCAGAATTTTGTGAAGATGCATCAACCTTGTCAAAATGCTTTGGAATACCTGCATGAGTGTCAAAGCTATCAACAACATTGAAAAATTTTGCATATTCAGGAGTTTGTACTGGCAAATCTGTAGCACTTCCTCCACACAAAATCATAACGTCAATTTCATCTTTCATTTTTATGGCTTCATCAATATGATAAGCCTTTGCATCAGCAGTGATTAACTTAACATCCTCTGGATTTCTTCTTGTAAAAACTCCAACGAGTTCCATGTCAGGGTTTTGTCTGATAGAACTTTCTACTCCCCTGCCTAAATTTCCATAACCTAAAATACCAATTTTAATAGTCAAAATGAATCCCCCCAAACTTAAATCTTGCATATACTATTATATATTCTTTAAAATACATATATCATTGATTAATTAAAAAAATATTGTATACAAGGTGATTAAATGTACTCTTTAACTTTAAAGGATTTTACAACTATGTCAGAAGGTCAGTTTTTTGACAGAAAAAGTGCCAGGAAAGAACCAAAGGAAATTGCTCACCACTTAATTGGTTTTGCAAATACTGGGGGAGGTTTTTTGGCTATTGGTATTGAGGATGAAGGAACCCTGACAGGATTTCAAATTGAGGGAGCCAATTCTCTTGAATCTTTTTTGAATGTTGTTAAGGATTATTGTAAAGGCACCATTAAATTAAAATTTGAAAAAATACCCTTCACTCACATTAATAATAGTGAGGACTTTGTTTTGCTCTTTAAAGTTGAACCCTCATATAGCACAATCGTATCCAACATTGAGGGAGATATCTTTATCCGGCTTAATGATTCCACAATGAAACTTCCTGAAAATAAATATGAATATTTGAAAACTGAAAAAAATAAAATTCGTTTTGAAGATCTTCCTGAAGAAAATGCTTCATTGGAGGACTTAGATTTAGAAATACTTAATGAATATAAATCTATTTTAAACTCAGAACTTTCATATGAGGAATTCTTGAAAGAAAATAATTTTATTATTGATGGTTATTTAACAAAAGGGGCAGTTATTCTTTTTGGAAAAAAACCTTCAGACTTTGTGCCTTGTGCAAGGCTTCGCTATTTACATTACAAGGATGATGCTGAATCCGAGAACCCTAAAACAGAAGAAAATATTTCCCTGAAAGATGGTTTAATTAAACTTCTTCGGAATGCAAAGGAAATTCTTGAGTCACGAATGGAAAATGTTGAAAACTCAAAATTCTGGTTCGAGGATACTTTAATAATGATGACTTACCGGGATTTCTCTCATCCCTGGGAATACCCAAGAATTATTGTATATAATAATTCAAAGCTTCTTTACAGTCCTTACTCTAAACCATCTTATATTAACTTAGAAAATGTCACTTATATAAAGTGGCCTGATAACATTAGAATAACTAAAATCCTTATGGAGTTTGGATGGATTAAAGAGCTTAACCAAGGTATTAAAAACCTTTATTCATAATTAAATAAAGGTTTCAAAACAGTCATAATTTCTTTGCCTGTATATTAAGCCATCTTTGAATTCATAAAATTGTGCAAAATAAGCTTTCATTTCATCACCAGGATTAAGTTTACCAACAGGAATGTTTAAGGTTCCTCTCCAAATTGCTTCAATTATTACTACATTGTCCATCTCATAAAGATTCACAAGTTCGTATGATTGGCTTTTAAGAATTTGAGCTCCTTTTACACTTCCTTCTTTAATTTTTTCCAAATCATTTTCAGTTAAATTCTTTGTTAATAAATTAGGATATTCAATTTGAAGTACATCATTATGATAAAATTGGTTTAATCCTTCACCACTAACTCCATTACTAAGAGCTTCTAAAAAATTTTCAACTATCTTTTTATTACTTAATTCCATAATTTAACCTTCCTTTTTACTTTATTAAATCAATAGGTATAGCTATACCTATAATTTCATCTGATTTTTCTTGATCTTGAACAAGAGTTGCAAAAATAATAGCAATTACTTCTTCATTCTCGTTAAATACAGGGCTTCCACTGCTCCCCTTATGAACAGGTCCTTTAATTAAAATAACTTCATCTTGGATCCCGGATACTTTTCCAGTTCCAATAATTTCACCTTTTTTTACAACACCTGAAATTCCTAATGGGTTTCCGATAATCAATACTTCTTGTCCTGTGAAAATATCCTTTGAAGTACCAACTTTAAGATAAGGCAGATCCTTTCCCTGAATAGAAAGACTTGCAAAATCTATTTCAGGGATAACCGAATCTACATTTCCTTTGAAGCTTTCCCCAGAGGGAAACTTTACCAAAATACTTTCCCCGCCATCGCGAATAACATGTTCATTTGTTAAGATATGTCCTTCCGGACTAATGTTAAATCCTGTTCCTGAACTTTGGTGGTTTTTAATGGAAACTACAGCTTGTTGAAGTCCTTCTATTTCTTTATCCTGTTTAAGCCTAAAGGACTCCCCTAAAAAACCTATATCTGGTGTATTAGAATATTTAAAAACAGTACCAACAAAAAATAATAAAAAAACAACCAAAGTTGACAATGCTATATATTTTTTTATCTTTTTCTTATTTATTTTCTTTTTTTCTTCCTGTTCCTCTTCATACTCAGCATTATTCACTTCATTTGACAATTCTATATCTATTTCATTTTCCAAATCATCATCAAGATCTATTTCCCAATATTCTTTTTCCTTATTCAAAAAATCATTCCTTTAAAGGATTATAGAAGCCAAGGATCTGTTTCAGGATCGATATAGTCACTTGTGTTAGTGTCTATCTCTCTTCCTGAATCTACAGGTTCTGTTGGAATATTTAATTCCGGATGCATATTATTGGCTTTCCAAAGGTTTTCGTGGGAATCTTTCTTTGGTAAGTTTAAATCCACATCATCTATTGAAATATTCATTGCTTTTGCTACGCCTTTACCGTACTCAGGGTCTGCCTGGTAACAGTTAAAGATGTGTCTGTGTTTAATCTGAAGAGTTGAATCTCCCATATTTCTTGCTGTATTGTCAAATAAAACCTGCTTTTGATCCTCTGTCATTGCCCGGAAAAGAAGTCCTGGCTGTGTATAGTAATCCGCATCATCTTCCCTGAAGTCATATCTAAAAATGTCTCCACCCTTTTGTACCGGCTCATTGTTTGCCTGATCGTCTTTCCAGTTGCCGTAGCTGTTTGGTTCATAGTGCAGCTCACTGCCTAAGTTTCCATCTACCCGCATTTGTCCGTCACGGTGGAAGCTGTGTGGATGCTGAACACCTTTTGGCATATTTACCGGAATCTGATGGTGATTTACACCAAGGCGGTATCTTTGAGCATCTCCATATGAGAATAGTCTGCCTTGCAGCATTCTGTCTGGTGAAAAACTAATTCCTGGAACAACGCTTGCCGGGTTAAAACCAGCCTGTTCTATTTCTGCAAAATAGTTTTCTGGATTTCTGTTTAACTCGAACTCCCCTACTGGAATTAATGGATAATCTTTTTTCAACCACATTTTAGTTAAATCAAATGGGTTGTTTTCCATTGCATCTGCTTGTTCTTCAGTCATTATTTGAACATAGACCTTCCATTTTGGGAATTTCTTTTGTTCTATTGCTTCATAAAGGTCTCTTTGATGAGACTCTCTGTCCATTCCAACAACTTTTCCTGATTCCTGATCTGTAAAGTTCTGAATTCCCTGCTGAGATCTGAAATGGAATTTTACCCAAACCCTCTTGTTATCGCTGTTGATGAAACTGTAGGCGTGAGAGCTGAATCCGTGCATATGTCTGTAGGATGATGGAATTCCTCTGTCACCCATAATAATTGTTACCTGTAAAAGTGCTTCGGGTAAAGAACTCCAAAAATCCCAGTTTGTATTTGCACTTCTCATGTTGGTTCTGGGATCTCTTTTTACTGCGTGATTAAGGTCGATAAACTTTAACGGGTCTCTGAAGAAAAATACCGGCGTGTTGTTTCCAACCATATCCTAGTTGCCTTCTTCAGTATAAAATTTTAAGGCAAAACCACGAATATCTCTTTCTGCATCTGCGGCTCCTCTTTCACCTGCTACTGTTGAAAAGCGGGCTAACATTTCTGTTTTTTTACCTACTTCTGAAAATATTTTTGCTTTTGTATATTTAGTAATGTCGTGAGTTACAGTAAAAGTTCCAAAAGCTCCGGAACCTTTAGCATGCATTCTTCTTTCAGGTATTACCTCTCTGTCAAAATGAGCCATTTTTTCTAAGAACCACACATCCTGTAATGCTAACGGTCCTCTTTTACCTGCTGTCATTGAATTTTGATTGTCTGTCACCGGGGATCCCGCCGCCGTTGTAATGTTGGGGTTTTTCCCAATATTTTGATTTCTGCTGGGAGTATAGGGACCTAATCCGTTCTTTTCCATCGGGTTTTTCTTTTCAGTCATTATTATTCCTCCTCTTTAGATATTATTATTTTAATATCTGAGAGTTTTATACCCAAATTCATAATTTGCGAAAATTTTATTTATTTTTCATAATTAATAATATTTTAAAACTTTTTATTGTTTTTATACGTCTAATATATGTAAGCTTACAAAATTATAAATATCACAGGAGTTAACTCATGTTGCAAAAATACTTTCTCGAGAAAAAAGATGCCCACTATCGAATGGCTTTCAGTTATACCAAAAATAAAGATGATGCTTTAGATGTTATTCAAGACAGCATTGAAAAAGCATTAAAATCCATAAAAAAAAATGGTCCTATAGAAAATATTAATAGTTGGTTTTACAGAATACTTATAAATACTGCTATTGATAATAATAGGAAAAATCAGCGTAATACCTGCATGGATCCAGATGATTTTGAATATATGCTAAAGCATGAGGATAAATATGAAAATTTTGATCTAAAAGTTGCAATGGACAAAATGCCTCATCAATACAGAACAATTATTATTCTTAAATTTTATGAAGGTATGACAATTTCTTCTATTGCAAATATTATGGGTGAAAATATTAATACTGTTAAAACCAGACTTTATCGTGGAATCGATTTTTTAAGACTCGAGCTAAAGGAGAATGACCATGAATCAGCTGAAGAATATTAAAGATATTTATGAAAGTACAGAAATCCCCGGGGAACTTGAATTCGTCGTAAAAAAAACAATAAGGAGACATAAAATGAAAACCATAACAAAAAACTTTGTACTGTCTGCAGCAGCTTTAATGCTGATTTTTACGGGAAGTATAAACTTAAATCAGAATATTGCTATCGCTATGAGTAATGTCCCGGTAGTTGGTTCTATAGTCCATGTATTAAACTTCAGATTTGATGTAATTGAAAATGATAATGTATATGCAAAAGTTGAAGCCCCTGTAATTGAAGGACTGGAAAACAAAGAACTGGCAAATGCTTTAAATTCAAAGTATTATGAAGAAAGCAAGGCTTTGTATGATGAATTTGTTGAAGAAATGGGAGATATCATTGCTCAAGACGGACATCTTGGTGTTGAAAGTGGTTATGAGATAATTACAGATACTGAAGATATTCTTTCTTTAGGTAGATATACTGTAAATATTGTTGGATCTTCATCAACAGAATTTAAATATGATACCATTGATAAGAAAAATAATATTTTAATTACTCTACCAGGGTTATTTAAAGATGATCAATATGTTGAGATAATTTCCCAGTATATAAAAGAAACAATGAAAGAAAAGATGGAAGAAGATGATGGCCTTGTTTATTGGGTGAATGAAGAAGATATTGAACCCTTTGAAAATATTGATGCTAACCAACCTTTCTATATAACTCCTGAGCAAAAACTAGTTATTTCTTTTAATAAATATGAAGTAGCTCCTGGATATATGGGAGTAGTAAAGTTTGAAATACCAACTGAAATCATTTCTCATCTATTAGTTGGAGATATGTATATAAAATAAAAAGGGCCCTGGATATCAGATTCTACTCTGACTCCAGGGCTTGTTTTAGCTGTAAAGTAAGTTGAAAAGCTCTGCAGGTACATACATTGTATTGTCTATTAATTCTGGCTTTGCTCCCAGCTCAATACTTTGAGTCAGGCCGATTGCCTTGCTGCTTGCTTTGTAATAGCTGTCTTTTCCAATTACTACAGTTGTTTTAACACTGCCGTCATCTAATTTTGCTCCTCTAATACTGCTGTCCCAGGTTACTTCAAAACCTAAAGCTTCTGCTACCAGGCGAAGTGGAACCATTTTTTGATTGTTTTGTTCATGGATTTTTAATTCTCCTAAATCAATATCTTGGTCATTAATGGTAATAACAGATTCTGACGTTGTTCTGATAAATACTGTTTTTTGCACATTTGTCTGTCCAGGGTAACTCATAGCAACTATGTCGTACCAGATAAACAATTCTGAGCCAACTTCAATATCTTCAATACTTACAATCTGCTTTGTTTTAAATGGAGAAATTGGAGCGTCTTTAGAAATTCTTGCGATTAAATCTCCCGCTTCGTTTAATACTCTGATTTCCTCATCTGACTCAGAAATTATTTCTTTAACCGTAAAATATGCAGGACGTGTTTTGTCCTTTTCTACTTCTGTAACAATAACTGTTGCGAAAGACTGAGGTGGAAGACTTCTAGTCATTGCAGGACTATAGTATGCGTAAACAAGATCTCCTTCTTTCAAATCTTTAAGTGTTCCTGGAAGTCCAGTTTTTGCGTCAAGGATCATAGTTTCTTCAGAAACATTCAGAGCAACATCCATATCATTAATATGAACCAGAAGCTGGTTATTTTCAAATTCTTCCTTTACAACACCCTCACCCTGTAAATATTTTTGAACCGTGTTTTCTGCAAAGGATGGAACTACCAAAGATACTAGCAGGGTCAATGCCAACATAAGCGAAATACCTTTTTTAAATTTTTTCATTTTCTTTCCTCCTATTTTTTTAACCTTCTGTCATATAGACGGGGAAGGTAAAAAAAAGTTCCCTGTGGATAACGCGCTGATTTTAAAAGCGTCCCCTAATCAGCGGGTTGTTACTAAATCGATGGGGATGGCGACTCCAATTATTTCATCGGTGTTACTGCTTTCCTGAATCAGGGTTGCGAAAATAATGGCAATTACTTCTTCTTTGCTGTTAAAAACCGGGCTGCCGCTGCTTCCTTTGTAGATAGGTCCCTTAATAAAAATAACTTCTTCTTCAATAGTATTTACTTTTCCCGTTCCGATAACTTCGCCTTTTTTTACTATCCCAGAGTATCCCAGGGGATTTCCGATAATCAAAACTTCCTGCCCTGAAACAATGTCACTGGAAGTACCTGTTTTAAGATACGGAAGATCTTCACCTTCTACGCTAAGAATCGCAAAATCAAGTTCTGGAATTATTAATTCAGGACTCCCTTTAAAACTTTTTCCTGATGGAAACTGGATAAAAATATTTTCTCCATCACGAATTACGTGTTCATTAGTCACAATTATTCCATCTGGGCTAATATTAAATCCAGTGCCTAATTTTTGCTGATTCTGAATAGAAACCACAGCTTCCTGAAGGTTCTGAATTTCTTCTTCCTGTTTAAGCTTAAAGGATTCCCCTAAGAATCCAAGGTCAGGAGCACTTGAGAATCTGAAAATGCTGTCTAAGATAAAAAAGGAGAATATAGTTAAAGTTATTAAAGCTATCACTCTTTTACCCGATCTTTTTTTGCCCTTTCCCAGTTCTTCCTTCGAATCATCATCTAAATTGTTTAGTTCTTCCAACAATTCAGAATCCAAATCATTTTTTAAATCATTATCTAAATCAATTTCCCAGTATTCCTTTTCTTTATCCATGTAATCAATCCTTTACAGCTAATGAAATATATATAAACCTTTTTAAGGAATATTAATAAATTTTTCGAAATACAATTATAAACAAAGTAATCAGTTTTGTTTTAGCTTAATTATTTTGCATTATACACAACAATTGTGTATAATGAGTTTGTGAGGTGCAAATGTGAAGCGCAAAGATCTGATAAAACTATTAAAGAAAAATGGTTGGTGGTTAAAGCGTCAAGGTCATGATCACTCAATATACACCAATGGAAAAGCGAATGAACCCATCTCTCGCCAAACTGAAATTAATGAAATTCTTGCTAAAAAAATAATCAAACGTCGAAATCTAAAATAGCCATTCGACAATTAATGAAAGGAAGTTTCTGAAATGACTAAAGTATATCCAATTATTCTTACTCCTACTGATACTGGTTATGTTGTTACAGTTCCTGATCTTGATATAAATACACAAGGCAAAGATTTGGCTGAAGCTATTTATATGGCAAGAGATGCTATAGGTCTTTGGGGAATTAGTGAAGAAGACGACGGCAGGCAAATACCTGAACCATCTATCATTGAATCGGAACATGAATCTCAGGAATTGGTTTCATGGGTAGATATTGATTTTGCTAAGTACCGCAGAGCTAATGATATGACAACAATGAGAATCAATGTATCTGTTCCAAAATATTTAAAAGTTCTTGGAGAAAATGCAGGAATTAACTTTTCTCAAGAATTGCAAGAACGCCTAAAGGAAAAACTAAAAGTATGAACTACCGAGATATCCTCGGTGGTTCATACTTAAAATTCTTTAAAGCAGCTCTTTAACCATAATAAAATCCCGGTTACCCACATGGTCAAGTTTCTCTTTGGTGACTTTATATCCAAGTTTTAAATAAAACTTAGTTGCCGGGTTGTCCTTTTGAACGGATAGGGATGTTTGTTTATAACCATTATTTTTCAATATTTCAAAAAGATTTTTCATTAGTTTTGTACCAATCCCATATCCTCGGAATTCCGGTAATATTGAAATTGCCAGTTCCGGGGTTTTTTCATTTATGTGACCATAAGCAGGGATTATCCTGGTCCAGGCAGCGCCAATAACTTGACCGTTTTGTTCTGCCACTACTCCTAAATCTCCAGCTTGAGTGCCAAAATCTTTAATATAGACAAATATTTGAGGATCATTAATTATATCCCTTGGTGGTACCTCTACTCCTTCAGGAATGAAAATTGACTGATATAGAAACTCAGGAAGACATGCATAGTCAGAAAGTTCTATAGGGCGAATTTTTGGCTTTAAAAAGTGTGCGGTAATAATTGTATTGCTTTTCATGTTTATAGTAATTACCATACCATTTTTATAGGCATACCAGTTTTTACCCTGCCCAATGATTAGATCTGCTGTTCTTACGAATGCTTTACACCAAGGAATAATATCATCGGTTTGCAAATTTAGGTTGCGTTTGATTCTAATGGCTCCCAAATCTGTTGTATGCAGTTTATCAATATTTATAGGCAAAGGTTTCATTTTAGTGTGCTCTCTCCTTAAGACTAATATAATATCCGAACTACCTTACTACTATTTCATATTCTTCCGGAAGACAAGGATTACTTATAATTAAACTCAACACTCTTTTGGCTGGACCACTTGGTTCATTTTTCCCTGCCTCCCATGCTTCTACAGTCTTTACAGAGACTCCCATAAAATCAGCAAAAACTCTTTGCGTCATATTAACTTTCATTCTAATTTCTTTAATATCTTCAGCTTTATAATCGGGAAGGGGTATTACTATAACCTTCCTTTTTTGATTACGAAGTTTTTTCTTCCCTTCAGCATGTTCAATAGCTTCTTCAAGTCCGGTCAATATACTGTTAAATAGATCAGTGCTCAATTGACTTCCCCCTTTCTAACTTTTCAAGATATTCAACCATATTTTTCCAAATCAACATATATTATCCTCAATCCACTTCTTTTACCTCGTTTTTCTATAGAGAAACGTTCTTTTCTAAGGCCTCCTGTGCCGACAATTACATCTCCTGATTTAATATTAATCAATAACTGATATTGAAATCCATGTCAGAAAATCCTAACTGTTTCCATTTCTTGTCAAATTCTGAGGTCATAATAAATTCTCATTCCATATATTCACCTTACTTTGATAATTTTACCCTATTAAATAGGGCTTTGCAATTATTTTCTTAATTAGTTTCCTCATTTTTTATATTCTTCCCTAAAAAAATGCAAAATTCCTTTTTTTATATCAAAAACCTCCCCGAAGCTTCTGCTTCTGGGAGGTCAAAATATCTGTATTGTTGTATCTTTTTCTTTTCAATGCTTGATATTTTCATCAAAGCTTTTTATGAATAATTTTAATAGCTAATTCTTTTCTATTTTTTCTACCATTGCAGCATAATGAACTTTATCTAATTTTTCTATCATTTTTAAAATATCATTTATCACCATTTGACTGTTAGCATCAAGAACTTCAGTATCAAGTTCTTCACGTACATTAATCTTTTTTTCATGAGAGTATACATTTACAAACTTATATATTCTTTCTCTAATTATATCATTACTCTTTCCAGGCAATGCAGCATTTAATAAAGCCATTAAATCTGACCTCTGTTTAGGAAATTTAAAACTCAAAAAAGACTCAACAAGTTTTCTGGAAATATTACCACAAAAAATCATTTCTTGCTTTGATAAAGGTTTCTCTTTTAGAGAATAAACCATATTGAAAATGTAATCATATTCAGTTGCTTGTTTTAAACCTTCTCCCCCATCATTTAAAAATGCATATCTTACTCCATCCACAAACTTATTTTCTATCCTATATATATTATAGTCTGATATTTTTTTGTTATTTAAATCTTTAATATGTTTTTTATTAAACCATCCCAAAACTAACGAAAAGAAATTATAATTATGTGTCAATACAAATAATTGTTTTGCAATATCACACTCTGATTTCATATAAGCATATGCAGAAAACAGTTTGTTAGAATCAAAGCTAGATATCGGATCATCAATTACAAGAATTGTATCTTCTATTTTTCTTCCTTCTTCCTTAAGTTTTATTATAAAGTAAATAAATGCTATTGCTGTTTTTTCTCCTTCACTTAAATTTTTTGCTTCTTCCTCTTTATTCCTATATATATTATATCCTTTTTTATTTTTATCAAACTTTAGCTTAATTTCTCCATAACCTAAAAATTTTTCAAGTTTTTCATTAAAATCTTCTGCTCCTAAAGTTTCGCTTGATAATTTATTTTCTAAAATTTCATATTTTTCCTCTTTTTGCTTAATTTTTTTCTTTATTTTTTCTAAATCACTTTTACATTCTTGTGCTAATTTCTTTTTATCAATATATTTAAATTGTTTTATCTGTTCTTGAATATAATGTCTTTCGATACGTTTTTTTGCGTTATTTATATTATTTTCAAAATTTTTTGCTTTCTCATTATGGATATCAATAATTTCTTTAATACTTTTTACAACTAAAATATTTTGATTTAACAAGTCTATAACTTTACTAACTTCGAAATGAATTTCTATTATTTCAAATGGGTTTTTTTGTTTTTCTTTCAACACTTCGATATATGTATTTACTTCAGAATTTATTAATATAGCAGTTTTTTTATACTTTATGTTGTTTTCTTTGACTTTTTCAGACAATTCATCAAAAAAAATACTCTCATCAATGTAATCGATATCAGTAGGAACCTTAAAAGAGCCCCACGTATCTATGGAAGACAATATTTCTGAGTTTAAAGTACTTAATGCATTACTAAAATGACCATCTAATCTTTTAAGTCTATCCTCATTTATTGGAGAACCGCAAAATGCACATATTTTTCTATTTTCATTTTTATGTAAATTCAATCCATTCTCCACCCAATCTGATAATAGAAGGTTATTTTTTAATTCATCTATTACCGTTGAAGTGACACTTCGAGAAATTAGCTCACTAGTTTTCTTAATTTCATTTTTAAAATTTTTTATATTTAAAATTTCAATATTTTTAGAAATTATATCTTTTTTTATTGGTCTTGCTTGCTTTATTAAATTATCTAATTCAACTTCTTTTATAAGATCTTTTTCAGATACAGGATTATCTTGATCATCAATTAAAGATATAACTTTTCGTTTATCATAATTCATATAATAGGAATCAGTTGTATCTAATAGTTGAAAATTATTCTTGACATTTTTCCCAATGTTTGTGAATATTTTCTGAAATTCTTTTTCTATATTTAATTGTTCTTTTTCTTTAATCTCATATTCTTTCAGCAAACCATCTGTCTTTTGGTCTCCAAACAAATCTGTTTTTAGTAAGTTATATTCTTTGATTTCATCTATGTTTTTATCATCTATCAACAATATACTTTTTAAAGTTCCATTCCAATCTATATTATCTTTTATAAAATCTTCATTAAAAATTGCTATATTTTTATCCTGAATAGGCAATTGTTTCTCTGTATATAAATTATTATCCAAATTAATACATACTTTATAATTATTATGTATTTCTGATAAATTCTGACCACAAAAAGAACTAAATAATCTTGACAATGTACTTTTTCCAGATCCATTCCATCCATAAATTAAATTGTACTTTTTAAAATCATTTATATCATTGGATGTAAAATTTTTAAAAATGCCAAAATTTTCTAATTTACTAATTTTCCTAATCATATCTAATACCTACCTTTCATAGCCATTAATACTTTACACTTGCTTCTCTTATCATTCCAATATACCCATCTTCTTTTTCTGAGGGCATTTAATAATAATTTTTAAGTAAACCTATATCCAATAAAACAATCTTTTTTCATATGATAATTTGTTCATCTTAAATTCATATATATTATTTACTTATACAACTCTACCTTTTGCCTCTAAACTTTTTCTATTTTTTATTCATCTAATATTTTGATTTTTTCGGAATGAAGAAACCATTTATAAACCTTTTGCTGTTTTTAAATTCTCTCCCTCCATATCTATAGATAAACTCCTGCTAACATCTATAGCAATCAATCTCTGTTTAATCTAACCATTTGAATAATATCATTCAAAAAAGTCCGTTTTCTTGTATTTTTTTTATTTAGAATCCATTTATACTTTAATAGGCTAGTTCTCTTTCTTATGGTTATTTCCAAAATGGAAATAACCACTTACCTCTGGTTACACCCCGAGGTACTTTTCAAAGAATCTCATCAGTTTTTCGATTACTGTTTGTTTTTTTTCTGTTCTGTTTCCTCCGGAGAAGCGGGATACTGGTGGTAATATTTTGTCTAGGTCTGTTCCTGTGGTTTTCAGGTTGCCATCTCTTAGGGATCCTTCTATATATTTTCTGGTTTCTTCTGGTTTTAGTTTTTCTTCCTCTATTAATACTTCAATTTCTTTTTCCTTTTGTTCATTAACAAATTTATGCCAGTCGTTTTCGACATTTTCTGATTCTGAAAGGTTTACTCTTTCAATAAATCCTTCTATCAATTCTTTCTTGCTTCTTAGTTCCATACTGGAGCTTACAGCTTTATGAATTGAAGTAAGAATACTCTTGTCCTCACAGTTACTTTGATGATATTTAGCGACCATCATCAAAATATAGTCTATGTTTACTTCTACTTGCTTAATCAATTCCATTTCAAAGGTTATGTCATCATTAATAACCTCTTTATCAACTTTTTCATTTTTTCTATACTTCTCATAAAGATCAATATAAACACTCTGATAATCCTGGAAATCCCTCTGATTTAAAAGTTCTTTACCTTCAAAGTCATCAAAGGATGTTAGTATATTTTTTGTCCGTAAAATTGAACCGAAGAGATTAATAAAATCTTTTTGTTCCTGCTCTCCTATTATTGCCTGCCCTATTGGATAATTTTCCTCTAGTTTTTCAATTAACTCTCTATAGCCAGGATTGTACCTTCCTTTATCCTCAAATCCCTCGTAATATTCATCAAAGGTTCTAAGAAGAACAATTCCTCCAGCTTCCTTATCCCCAAATAAAGCTATTGCATCATCTGTTGCCTGTTTAAGATCTCGGAAACAAACAATATTACCAAAGGTTTTTACTGAGTTTAAAATACGATTAGTACGGGAGAACGCTTGAATCAGTCCATGCTGTTTCAGATTCTTATCCACCCATAATGTATTTAAGGTAGTGGCATCAAAGCCTGTTAAGAACATATTAACAACAATAAGGATATCCACTTCCCTGTCCTTAACCCTCTGGGACAGGTCCTTATAATAGTTCTGGAAGTTATCTGATGATGTATCATAGCTGGTACAGAAAGCCTTGTTGTAATCTGCTATGGCTGAATCAAGAAAATCTCTGGAAGGTTTATCCAGCTTTTCCGGTTCAAAACTCTCATCTGGAAGAATGTCATCTGGCTCTTCTTCATTTGGATTAAAACTGAAGATAGTTGCAACAACAAGATTTCTATTTCTTTCCTCCAGCTGTCTTTGAAATTCTGTGTAATATCTCATAGCCATAGGAATAGAAGCAACAGCAAAAATAGAGTTAAATCCCTGCATCCGTTGTCCCTTCAGGGAATAAAAACTGCTTCTCTTTGTTTTCTGGTCAAAGTGATCAAGGATATAGGAAGTAACCTCTTTTATCCTCTCGGGAGCCATCAGAGCCTTTTCTACATCTATTGCCTTTACCTTTGTATCAAGAATATTTTTCTTTTCCTTAATAGTGTTAATAAAGTCTATACGGAAAGGCAGAACATTAGCATCATTAATAGCATCAACAATGGTATAGGTATGAAGCTTCTCTCCAAAGGCCTGGGGAGTTGTTCTAAAGAGAGGATTACCTCCACTTCCTGAGTTCTTGGCAAAAATTGGTGTTCCTGTAAAGCCAAAGATATGATAATTCCTAAAGGATTTAATTATTTTCTGATGCATTTCTCCAAACTGGGAGCGATGGCATTCATCAAAGATAAGAACAACATGCTTTTTGTAAACATCATGGACCTTGTTCTTCCTGATAAATACATCTAATTTCTGGATAGTGGTAATAATAATTTTGGCATCTGGATTTTCCAGCTGTTTTTGCAAAATTCTGGTAGATGTATTCCCATTAGCCGCTCCCTTAGCAAACCTGTCATATTCCTTCATTGTTTGATAATCTAAATCTTTTCTGTCAACGACAAATAGAACCTTATCTATATAAGGAAGGGCTGTGGCAAGCTGTGAAGTTTTAAAACTGGTAAGAGTTTTCCCTGACCCTGTTGTATGCCAGACAAATCCTCCTGCTTCCAGAGTTCCTGTTTTTTTGTAGTTAGTTGATATTTCTATTCTGCTTAAGATTCTTTCTGTAGCAGCAATTTGATAGGGTCGCATTACTAAAAGAGTTTCTTCTGATGTGAATACGCAGTATTTAGTAATAATATTTAGAATAGTATGTTTAGCAAAAAAGGTTTTAGTAAAATCTACAAGATCAGCAATAACCTTGTTATTAGCATCTGCCCAGTAGCTGGTAAACTCAAAGCTGTGGCTGGTCTTTTTACTTTTACTTTTGTTCCCTTCCCCTGCTTCTTTGATATGCTGGGTTCTTGTGGTATTGGAATAATACTTAGTATGTGTACCATTAGAAATAACAAAGAGCTGGACATACTCATACAAGCCTGAGGCTGCCCAGAAACTATCTCTTTGGTATCTTCTTATTTGGTTAAAGGCTTCCCTGATTGGAACTCCTCTGCGTTTTAGTTCAATATGTACCATGGGAAAACCATTAACAAGTATTGTTACATCATATCTGGTATCCCTGTTGCCTTCAGATTCTTCGTATTGATTGATAACCTGAAGGCGGTTATTATGGATATTCTTTTTGTCTATTAAAATAATGTTCTTAGTACTGCCATCATCTCTTTTAAGAATCTGAACATGGTCTTCCTGTATCTTTTTGGTTTTCTCAGATATTCCTTCATTTGCTCCAGCAATATTCTGAGTAAAAAATCTTTTCCATTCCTCATCAGAAAACTGGTAATTATTTACAAGCTCCAACTGTTCCCTAAGGTTATTTACTAAGTCTTCTTCTTTTCTGATAGTAATATAGTCATAACCCTGAGAACAAAGACGATTAATAAGGTCCTTTTCTAAAGCAGCTTCACTTTGGTAATCCGTTGCTCTATATGGCTCTGGCATGTATTCTGCTACAACGGTAGCTTCATTAGTAGATGCAACAATATTGTATTTTATCATCAGACTACCTCCTTGAAAGTCAGTAACTTATCACGATAATATTCATACTGTTTACGTCTTGCCTCTATTTCTGCAGGGATACCCTGGCTGATGTCATTGACAAGGGCATCAAAGCGGTCAAGGATAGCAACGATGCGCTCCTGCTCCTCAAGAGGAGGGATAGGGATATATAGAGATTTTAATTTTCCTGCCGTTATCAATGGTTGGCCTCCACCAATTGAAAGATTATTTAAGTTCATATTTGTTAGTTGATAATAAGCAAAATTTAAATTATAATTTTTATTTACTTTAATAATTAATGTATTATCCGAAACATCAATTTTGCCTTCTACTTTATTAACAAAGCCACAATTTGCTCCAACTCTTGCTACTAATAATAATTCTTCATTATAAGAATATTCATCCGTATAGCCAATTACGCCAGTTGAACCATATACTGGGAATTTTCCATTTTGTATTCTTTTTTTATTTTTTCCAGAAACAATGCTACTACATACTTCCCCTAAAGTCTTCCGCTCTACTTCATTTCCAAAGGTCAACAAACTATCCCTATAATACTCATACTGCTGCCTTCTTGCCTCCAGTTCCGCCTCCAGCTCCGCCTCTAAGGAAGTGAATTTGTCTAGAATACGTATGATTTCCTCTTGGATAGATAGAGGAGGGATAGGGATTTGTATCCAATCCCAACGATTAAAGTCAAAGCGGAACCTTGCCCCCTCTTCCTTTAACGTTTTTATCTTATTTCTCACAAAGGTTGATTTAATAGTATATTCAAAATATTCCTTTATTATTTTACTTTCATCTATTGAAAAAACAACATACATAGGACTTACCAATCCCCAAGTATTATCTTTCAGCATAGCAATCGAGCCTATGTTTAATCTCGAAGGATTATAGGCATACATACCAGGTTTAATTACTGTATAGTTAGATGTATCCTCACTATGAATTGTGTTCTCTCTAAATTCTTCTGCCTTTACCATGCCCATACTATTACTAACAACATATACTTGCTGTATTTCCTTATTATATTTACCACGTTCTCTTCCGCGTGTTATCAATGAACCAATTGATGCATACTCCACTCCATCCGGGCATAGTTCTGCTATTAAATCATTCAGCTTACTCATTTACTCTCACCTTCTATTTCAGCAATAATGGCGGCGATATCTTTTCTAAGTTCGTCTCCTCTTAGAATGATTTTTTCTATTTCTTTATTAAGCTTTGTTATATCTATAACCTCACGAGTGTCCTCCTGCTCCAAGTAAGTGGAAACAGACAGGTTGTAATCCTGAGCTGCGATTTCATCATTAGAAACAACTTTTAAGAAATAGTCTTCTTCTTTTTTATCAGCAAAAGCAGATACTATTTTTTCTATATTTGCATCTGTCAGCTTATTACTGTTAGTTATCTTTACAAATTCCCTGGAAGCATCAATAAACATAGTTTTATTATCTTTTTTGGATTTTTTTAGAACCATAATACAAGTTGCTATGCTTGTTCCAAAAAACAGATTGGGAGGAAGCTGGATAATACAATCTACATAGTTATTATCTACAAGATACTTCCTTATTTTCTGTTCAGCACCACCACGATAAAAAATTCCTGGGAAGCAAACTATTGCTGCAGTTCCGTTAGTAGCCAGCCAGGAAAGACTATGCATAATAAAGGCAAGGTCTGCTTTGGATTTTGGTGCCAATACCCCTGCTGGTGAAAAACGAGGGTCATTAATTAGAATCGGGTTAGCATCTCCATCCCATTTAATTGAATAAGGGGGATTAGAAACAATTGCCTCAAAAGGCTCCTCATCCCAATGGAGAGGATCAGAAAGAGTATCCCCATGGCCAATGTTGAATCTGTCATAATCGATGTCATGTAGGAACATGTTAATACGGCAAAGGTTATATGTAGTAATATTGATTTCCTGTCCATAAAAGCCCTGACGGACATTTTCTTTGCCAAGAATTTTTGCAAATTTAAGTAAAAGAGAACCTGAACCACAAGCTGGGTCATATACTTTGTTTACCTCTGTTTTTCCAACAAGAGTAAGGCGCGTAAGAAGCTCAGATACTTCCTGAGGTGTATAATACTCTCCGCCGCTTTTTCCTGCATTGGAGGCATACATACCCATAAGATACTCGTAAGCATCGCCAAAAGCATCTATGGTGTTTTCTCTGTAATCTCCTAATTTCAAGTTGCCGATGCCATTCATAAGCTTTACTAGTTTTTCATTACGTTTGGCTACTGTACCACCAAGTTTGTTGCTGTTTACATCTAAATCGTCAAATAAGCCCTTGAAGTTATCTTCGTTATTGGTTCCTTGGGCTGACGCTTCTATATTTTTAAATATTCTTTCAAGAGTTTCGTTCAGGTTTTCATCTGATGCTGCTTTATTTTTAACATTACAGAACAGCTCACTGGGAAGGATGTAGAAACCTTTTGTGTCTACAAGGTCTTCACGAGCCTGCTCTGCCTGTTCATCAGTTATTTTTGAATAGTCGAAGGAAGTGTCTCCTGCATCCCATTCTGCTTGGTTTATGTATTGGGTAAGGTTCTCGGAAATATAGCGGTAGAAAAGCATTCCCAGAACGTATTGTTTGAAATCCCATCCGTCAACACTGCCTCTGAGATCATTTGCAATTCCCCAAATTGTGCGGTGTAACTCAGCTCGTTCCTGCTCTTTTTTGTTATTCATATTCCAGTCTCCTCCGTTTTTGATATCACCTGTTTATTATACCTAATAAAATATAAAGTTCACATATATTATAGCTGATAAAATAATAAAAGTGGAGGAATCAGTGTACAAAAAACCTCCCAGAAGTGGCACTCTGAGAGGTTTTTTTGCTTTTCTAATCTTTATTTTTTATAAATATCTCCTCTGTCATCTATACCAAAAACAAAAATTAATATTTCATCTTATAATACCTCATCTAATGAAAGTTCCTTCCCCGAAGAATCAGAAAAATCAACATTCATTTCCTCGAGTTCTTTTTGCTCTTCTTCAGTAACATATTTACAATTTTCCTGCATAAAACTTAAAAGGCCCATTTCTTCACCCCTCAATGTGTATCGCGTGTGCATTATGACTTGATATCTTTATTATAGCAATGGATCATTAAAACCTAAGCTAAAATCTCCACATACTTCTCCAATTTCTCATTCACATACCCTGCAAGCATTTCCACCATAGGCAGCTCATTCTGATTGCGATAATACTCATCAAAAGCCTGATAGTATTTTCTTCTATCAGAGAACTTCACATCTATAGCAGGATAACCATTCTGCATTAATTCTAAGTTGATAAGTAATCTTCCTGTACGTCCATTACCATCAATAAAAGGGTGGATACCCTCAAAATCTAAGTGGAACAATGCAACTGCTTCTACAAGGTGCATTTTATCCTTTCTTTGTCTGTGATTTACTAATAATTCATTCATCATTGGTTCAACCATATAAGGTTGTGGAGGCTGGTGGAAAGCACCCATAATACGTACAGGAATACGTCGAAAAACACCTTTGTCTTCAGGTCTATCCATTAAAACAAGTGAGTGTATATTTTTAATCACATATTCTGAAAACTCCACCTTATCCCTTACAAGGTTCTCTACATATTGAAATGCATCACGATGTCCAATAATCTCTAAGTGCTCTTTTAATGGTTTTTGATCAATGGTGATACCTTCTAAAACCATTGCTGTCTCTTGCAAGGTGAGAGTATTACCCTCAATGGCATTGGAGTTGTAGGTAAATTCAATCAAAAACTCATCCCTTAAACGTTCGGTCTCGCCTTTAGTCAGTGGACGCATATTAGAGAGTTTTTCTAAGTTTTTATCAATATTATCAAGTAATTTTTTTAGGACAGTGCGATTCCGTCCCTTACTGCGAAGGTCTTCTGGCCTTTTTGATTCGGTTGGTATCATATAAAGGTTGCCTTTGCGAATGACACCCTCAATTCTATTTTCTTGGCAAAGAATACGCACTCGACGGGTAGACAGACCCCACTTTTCTGCTGCTTCTGATACTTTCATGTAATCCATCTTACTCACCTCATGAAAAATACTTTTATAGGAACAGTATATCTTAATAATAGGAATAAATACAAGGGGTGCGAACAAAATTTAGATTAATAGAAATAGCATATTCATTTATAATATTATAAATGTGGGCATTACGTCTTATTAATCCCAAGATAATCCATTAAGGCTGTTTGAAATACTTTCGAATAATTTACTCCTTGCTCCTCTGCCAAATCTTTTAACCAGGCTGGAATAGTCAAATTAGTTTTAACTGCCTGGTTATCCAAATCATTTTTAACAATATCAGGGAAAATAGTTATTGGAGATACTAAAAAACCAGGAACTGTCTTAGATTCAATTAATGGAGCTTTAGATAAATATCCTATTTATCTTCCAAACTCTTAAGGCCTGTGTTGTTTAATTTTTCGATTGACAATAACTGTGTTCTTGCAAGTTTTCTAAGCTCTATCATTCTCTCTTTTTGCTTAATACCTTTGCTAATTAAGACTGCATTATAGCTTTCCATATTTGCGAGTACCAATAATTCATTAATGCTCGCACAATCTCTCATATTACCATTCAAATCTGGATTTTCTTTACGCCACTGTTTTGCTCTCTTATTGAAAAGTGATACATTTAGCATATCAACTTCGCTTGCATACTTATAAGATAGTTGCTCATTTGTAAGATTTTGTAATAGATATTCTTTGATTGCATCAGTATGGATCTTATAGTTAATCTTAGAAATTTCTCTATTCAAACTCCATCGCTATATCAGTATGAGCATATGTTCCTCCATGTCTTCCTGACTTTGAAATTATCCCAACAGCATTCGTGGTTTCCGCCCACTTGGTTGGAGTCATTGTAAATCTATTAAGTCCTGCCTCATTTCTAAACGTGTCGAATTGCACACGGTTAAAGTCTATATTGTTTAAAGTTTCCCATAACCCTATATATTCTAAGGTATTTCTATTCCTCATCCAGTTTTGAATAACAAACCTTGGATCTTCATTATTTTTATATTTTGCAATATCCGTAAGACTTATATAATCATTTTTGAAATCTTCAGTATAAATTTGAATAGCAAAACCCTTTGCCTCAATCGTGTCTTTTTTTATTTTAGACATTTTAATTCCTCCTTTTTGTGGATGTACTATCTAGGTTTTCATCTGGTGTGTTTTATTCTTAATGAGATACTTTCAATTAAATCCCCCCTCTTCTACCTCATTTTACTTCTCTTGACTTGTTCATTAAGTCTTTTAGTATTAACCTGATATAATTCTGATATATCCCTATCTGTAATGAATTGAATATATAAAATATCATTTTGTATATTCTTCCATAAAAGAATTAAAAATCCTTTTAAAAATAAAAAACTCCCAGAAGCATCTGCTTCCGGGAGTTCCAAATATCCATATTTTTTTCTTTTTATCCTTTTTCTTTTCAACGCTTATTTCTTCCATCAAAGCTTCCTTTGGATAAAGCGCACCAAAAAGAAGCGTCTCCTATTCCCACTCTTCATTTTATTGTAAACGGCAAGTACTTTTCCATAATTTTTGGCACTTAAGCGTCCATAAATTTTGGCGAATAAGTTTCCATAGCTTATGTATATATATGCCAGGGAG
>RZYW01000112.1 GCA_009930175.1 Clostridia bacterium | reverse complement strand
CGTTCTGGTAATCTGCATGGAGCGGCTTCCAATTACATATGAGCCAATTGCAAATTTTGCTGTTATATAAGTAACAACTGAAAAGAAAAGAATACCGATAATAAAAGTAATAATATCAAGGAAAATTACACTTTTCCCTTTAAGAAAGGATTGGAGAAAGGTCAGCCTGATATGGCCCCCTTCTTTTAATGTATAAGCAAGACCAAGGAATGTTATACCAACTGTCATATACGCCGTATATTCACTTGTAATATAAAGTGTTTTGGTGAATAAAGCTCTTAATACTATTTCAATAAGAACTATAGAAAAACCAAAAAGCATCATAAATCCAGCGGTAAAACCAAAAAAGTCAGATATTCTGTCTAACATTCTGATAACTTTTTCCATAATCTTCCCCCTTTCCAAATAAAACGGACGTGCTCAAATATAGCATAAGCACGTCCATTAATAATTATATTAAGAATTAACGTCCAACTTGTTGATTGAATGCTTCTACTATTTCTCTTGCTTCTGCTGGAGCATTTCTTAACCAGTTTTCACGAATCTCTTTAGTGATTTCTGATAAGTCATTTAAGAATTCCTGACTTGGAGCAACTGTTGTAATTCCGTTATCATTAGAAATTTTTTCCATTTCTTTGTCTTGAGCTTCAACAGCTTCCCACATCATATCTTCTACTTCTTTAGCAACAGCTAAAATTTTGTTTTGAGTTTCTTCATCCAATTTGTTAAATTCAGTTAAGTTAACTGTTACAAGGTCAGTAGCCATTGTAATACTTACTGGAGCAAAGTAATCAAGTACTTCCCAGAATTTTCCATCTACAGCTGTTGGTGTTGAAGTTAATACTGAATCAATAACACCTGTTGCAAGTGATGAATAAACTTCACTGAAAGGAAGTGGATATGGAGTAGCTCCTACAGCTTCCATAAATAATGCACCATTCTCATCGTAAGTACGTGTTTTTAAACCTTTCATACCTTCTACTGAATTAATCTCTTCTTTTGACCAAACACCTGCAGCAGGCCATGGTGCAATGTAAAGAATCTTTTGGTTCCATTTTGTTTCTGCTACTTCATCAAAATATGGTCTTGCAATATCGTTAAGAATTCTTCCTTCTTCAAAGTTTTGAATTAAGAATGGAAGAGTAACTATTCCAAATAATGGCTCATCTCCAGCAACACCACTTGTAAGCATGTCTGAAACTGGAACTAAATTATCTCTAACTGCTCTTAATAATTCCGGACCTGTATAACCAAGAGCTCCACCTGTCTGAACTCTGATATTAACTTTGCCTTCTGTAGCTTCTTTAACTTTAACAGCAAACTCCTCTAAACCAATACTCTGCTGGTTCGCAGGCGGCCATACAGAATTGGCTAACCATTCAACTGACTCTGGGGAAGCATCTGCTTTCTTTCCACCACATCCTACTGCAACTAATGATAAAACTAATACTAATACTAAAAATACTGAAATCTTTGATCTTTTTAACATAATTTACCCCCTTATTCTTTTTTATTATCTAATTTTATTAGATTATTCAATTTTTGTCTACTAAGTGACTACAAGTATTATGTATTCGGGGAGAACCAAAAGGGCTCCTCCCGACCATTATAACTAATAGTTTTTGTTTTTTATTGCTTCAGAACGCTCATGAGCTTTAACCATCATTGAGTCTTTATTAACAATGTGACGTTCATGTGTTCCAGAGCCAATTTCCCCAACTTCATCGAAAGCAGTAAATTTAATTACTACTCTTTTACCATCGAACTCAGCGATTTCTCCTTCAATACTTACCGTAGCACCAATAACTGTAGCATTGGTATGTTCAAACTCCATTTTTGCACCTACAGAAATAATACCCTCGGGAAGTTTTTCGTCAATTGCTTCTACTGCCCCTTCGATTACCAAAGCCACAAGACTTGGTGTTGCAAGTACAGTATCAAGCTGCCCGTTGCCATAATTTAAAGATGCATCTTCTTCTGTCACTCTTTTTTGAATAGTGAATTTCGTTCCCTTATCTACATTAATGGTCAACATAACTAAACTCTCCCTTCTATATTTTTCGATAAATAAATACCCAAAATATAGAAAAAACTAACAACTTTAATATTTATAAAGTTTTCTATTGTTTAGCAACCAAATCTTTTCTGTGAAACTTCCTTTTTCAAGATTTTCTAAGGCTTTACTCATGTCATACATACGTGCATCCATCATATCAATATGGCAAAGTAATTCTGCTTCAGGAATCATTGGCCTTTTGGGGCTGCCATACTCAGGCTCATTGTGATGAGATAAAATCATATGCTCCAAAACAACCACCTTTTCCTGAGAAACATTAAACTTTTTCCCTTTTTCATTTACAAGTTTAATTCCCTGGATAATGTGCCCTAACATCTGACCTTCAAAAGTATATTCTTTGACAACACCCAAATCATTAGAGTCCATTTCATCAATTTTTGCTATATCATGCAATAAAACTCCTGCATATAAAATATCCGTATTAATAAATGTATATATCCCTAATAATGCCTCTGCTGTCTTAAGCATAGTACTTATATGATAAAGTAATCCCCCATATATTGAATGATGATTTTTTTGGGCTGCAGGATAAAAGGAAAGTTCTTTTTCTTTTTCCTCATAAATATCTCTACAAATATTTTTTATATCCTGGTCTTCCATATTTTCAATATATTTCATAATAAATTTATACATCTCTGAACCATCTTCAGGAGCTTTTGGTACAAAATCTTCAATCTTTATTTGATCCCCTTCTTCAATATTTCTTATTTTAGTTACCTTCAACTGTAGTTTATTGTCAAATGAGGTAATTTCCCCTCTGATTTTAACAACAGATCCCGGAGTATATAGCTCAAGCTCCTCAGGTTGCACATTCCAGTATTTACCGTTTATATCTCCTGTTTTATCTGATAAATCCAAATCCAAATATTTCTTGGCATTTTTATTATCTTTAGCCTGCAAATTTTTCAACAAGTAAAAACCTTCAACTAAATCTGTGTTTTCAAATTCAATTATACTTTTATTTAAAATATCTTTTTTCATATTATCTCCTTTTTTATATTTTCCTAGAAGATTATTCTAAACTCATTAATTTTATTTTGCAAACGGGTGTGTAAAAATCTTAACAAATTCTCATCCTCCGCTAAATCTGCAGAACTTAAATTTTTATCCAGAACATCCAGGTCATTTATTTCTCCTAATAAATCCTGTATATTTTTTAGTTCTTTATACTCGTCACTTACATTTCCCAAGATACCCTCAAAATTTTCCAAAAAATATCTGTATTTTTTTACAGCTA
>RZYW01000035.1 GCA_009930175.1 Clostridia bacterium | reverse complement strand
AAGGAAAATAACGGCAACACTCACTCTGCATGCTTCCATTATCGCATGTTGTTTTAGTTCAATAAACTGTTATCTACGCGATAATATTATTCTAGGAGGTAATTACAATTATTAAAAATATATTGATTTCCGGAGCTGCAGGTCAAGGTATAGATACAGTTGCCGGAATACTTGAAGAAGGGCTGTTTAAAGCTGGTTTTCACGTTTTCAGCAATAAAGATTATATGTCCAGAGTCAGAGGAGGAAATAACTTTATACAAATTCGTTTTGCATCTGATGAAGTATACAGCCATAGTAATAAATTTGACTATGTTATTCCTCTTGATACCGTGGCTTACAATGAAAATAAAGCATTATTAAACCAAACACCCTTTATTATGGATCTTTCTCTTAAAACCGAGGACCACAAGAACATCCTGGCAGAGAATTTTAAGTTAATGGCTAAAGAGGCAGGAAATGAAAAAGCAATAACAAGTTCGTTAATTGGATATCTTTGGAAACTTTATGGCTTAGACTTAGATATTCTCGAAGAAACAATTAACAGAACATTTTCAGAAAAGTTGGCAGAGGTTAATATATCTGCGTGTAGAAAAGGCTATGAAGCTCCTTCAGTTGAAAATCAAATTCAGTCAAAAGGAACTTCAAAAGACTTTATCTTTATTAATGGTAATCAGGCAATTGCTTTTGGTGCTCTTATGGCAGGATGTAAGTTTTATTCCGCCTATCCAATGACACCTTCAACTTCAGTAATGAATGAGCTTGCCCTTTACGCAGAAAAATATCCGATAATAGTTGAGCAGGCAGAAGATGAAATAGCTGCTATTAATATGGCAATTGGCTCATCATTTGCAGGAGTTAGATCAATGACTGGTACCTCCGGAGGAGGATTTTCCCTTATGGTTGAAGGGTTAGGTCTTGCCGGGATAAGCGAAACCCCTTTGGTTATTGTTGATTCCCAGAGACCGGGTCCAGCAACTGGTTTCGCTACCAGGACTGCCCAGGGAGATTTAAGCTTCGTTCTTACTGCTTCCCAGGGTGAATTCCCAAGAGTAGTTTTAGCCCCAAAAGATCAGGAAGATTGTTTTAGTCTTAGTTTTAAGGCTTTTGATATTGCGGATAAGTATCAGGTTCCAGTTTTTATTATGACTGATCAATATCTTTCAGATGCCAGAAAAACTATTGAAGCATTCGACCCCGATGATTTTATTAATAAATCATATTTAGCTGAATTAAATAATATCCCTGATTATAGTTATGAACGATATAAATTAAACGAGAGTGGAATAAGCCCAAGAATTTATCCCGGCCAATACGATAACCAAATTGTACTTCAGGATAGTTATGAACATGACGAGAAAGGACATGATACAGAGAGTGCCTTTTTCGGAAAAGAAATGATGGATAAAAGAATGAAAAAGCTTAATGGCTTCGAAAAAGATATCATGGAACCTGAAATTTTGGGAATTCCCTATTCTGAAATAATGATTGTATCCTGGGGCTCAACTTATGGCTCCTTGAAGGAAGCTATTAAAAAATTAAATGATGAGGACATAAACATTTTCGCATTACATTTTAATTATATCTGGCCTCTTCCTCAAAAACATTTAGAAAAGTTTTCCAGCAGAGTTAAAAAAATTATTACCGTTGAACATAATTATACTGGTCAGCTTGCAAAACTCATAAAGCAGGAAACAGGTATTTCTGTTACTGATAAAATTACTGGATACGACGGCAGGCAAATGTCTCCTGAAGAAATATATACAAGACTTAAGGAGGTGCTGTAATGACTTCAGTATTTAATAATGACTTTGAAATTGCCTGGTGCCCTGGTTGTGGAAACTATGGAATCTTGAAAGCACTAAAAAAAGCATTAGAAATGTCTGGTAAAAAACCTGCAGAAGTAACTATTGTATCTGGTATTGGACAAGCAGGTAAAACTCCTCACTATATAAATACAAACGGATTCAATGGATTACATGGAAGAGCCCTTCCTTTGGCATCTGGAGTTAAGATTTCTAACCCGGAGCAATTGGTAATTATTCACGGTGGTGATGGTGATGGCTACGGCGAAGGGGGAAATCACTTTATTCATTCCTTGAGAAGAAATTTGGATATGAACTATTTTGTCCATAATAATCAGATTTATGGACTTACAAAAGGGCAGGCTTCTCCAACCAGTGCAATTGGAACAAAATCAGGGATACAACCTGGGGGGACAATAATGGAACCTATAAACCCTCTTAAACTTGCAATGAGTCTAGATTGTGGTTTTATAGCAAGAGGTTTCTCTGGAGATCCTGATCACCTGGCTGAACTAATGCTGGAAGCTTTTTCATATAAAGGTTTTTCATATATAGATATTCTTCAGCCTTGTGTTGTATTTAATAAAGTAAATACTTTTTCCTGGTATAAAGAAAAAGTCTATAAGCTGGAAGATAGTTATGATTTTACTAATCCAGAAAAAGCCTGGGAAAAAATTAATGAATGGGATAAAAAAATCCCTCTTGGAGTAATATTTAAAAGAGAAAAACCGGAATACTTTGAGAAGGCCTCCCTTGTTAACCCTCCAGGTGTAAAACATTCCGACCCAAAAATTTACTGGGATGAGTTACTTGAAATGTATAAATAAAAAAAATTGTTCAAACATAAAAAAGGTCCGTTCTTATTATTAAGAACCGGACCTTCTTTTAGCCATAATAGCAAATGTATGCAACTTCTGTTTTTGCAAAAACTTTAAAAACTTGTTTAGCTTCAACTTCAAAATGTTGACCATCTTTAACTTCAATAATTTCTTCTCCTGGAATTTTAACTTCAAGTGTTCCAGAAATAATTTCCATTTTTTCATGCAGTTCTGTTGAAAATTCGTACTCTCCCGGTTCCATAATTCCAATAGTCATATTTGCTAATTCATTATTAAAACCTAGACTTTGAACCTTTCCATCAAAATACTTATTATGTTTAATCAAATCAATGCCCCTTCCATCAAAAACTTATATTATCCATAACCTCGTCAGCCCAGATAATAGCATCAAAAAATTTTGCACTTACTAAAAAAGGATCTAAACCACACTCTTCTAATATTACATCACACTCAGACCATTTTCCTTTTTCATAAAATTTTATGACTTTTAATATTTTACCAAAAACTGAATTACTTTCAATAGCATAAGCTTCAATTATATCTTTTTCCAGGGGCAAAAATTGTATAACTTCTTCCAAAGGTTTGTCCAAAATAGCATCCAGGGTAGAAAAAAGACCCATTAAAAAGATCTCAGATTTCCTGTTTTCATATCCTAACATTTCTGAAATATTTTCTGCAAACTTTCCTCTTATTAGAGAAATTCTCATAACCTCGTCTGGTTTATCTTTACCAGATTCTTTTAACATAAGCAGGGTAACCCATTTTTTTACTTCATCCAGCCCAAGCATAACCAAAGCCTGCTTAGCAGATTTAATTTTATTACCTCTACCATAAAAAGGAGAGTTTATAAGCCTTAAAAGCTTGTAACTTAAAGCAACATCATGGGTTACAATTTCAGACATTTTATCGAAGTCCTGAGTTTCCGTAACTTCCTTAATCATTTGCATATAACTTAACTTGTAAGGTTCAATATCCTTACCAACAATTATGTATGGTTTTTCAAAAAAATATCCCTGAAACAAGTCAAAACCAAGCTCAAGAGCTAATTTATATTGTTCTTGAGTTTCAACTTTTTCAGCCAAAAATCTTTTATTTTTTTGTGATAGTGCCTTCATTATTGTTTTTTTTACATCACAAAAATTTGTTTCTAAAAAATCTACTTTTATAATATCAACGTAGGGCAAAATTCTGTTAAAAAGTCTTAGATTTTCAAAGACAAAATCATCTAAAGCCAGAATATAGCCTGTATTTTTAAGGGACTGACAGGCCTCAACAACAACATCGTCAACTTGAACATTTTCAAGTACTTCAATGATTACTTTGTCTTTTAAAAGCATCTGAGGAATATCTTCTTTTAAAAGGTTGTCGGTAAAATTAATAAAGGCTCTTTTACCACCAATAATTGTATCAATATCATTGTTATAAAATGAATTTAATATTACTTCTGAGGTTGCCCTGTCTCCGTCAAAAGAGGCTTCTCCTCTTTTCATGCTTCCTCTGTAAAGAAGCTCATAACCATAAACTCTCATTTTTTTATCAAATATTGGCTGCCTAGCTATTAATATATTAATTTTTGACACCCCCAACTTAAAAAATAATATATAAGTACATTTTTGCACAAATTTAAACAAAAAAACAGTCAGAGTTTTCACTCTGACTGATTAACTAAGATAAAACCTTGTTCATTTTTATCAATTAGGACTTTCTGCCCATCTTTTATGTCTCCTTTTATAATCATTCTTGCCAGCATTGTTTCAATATTATGCTGAATAAACCTCTTTAAAGGTCTTGCTCCATACACAGGATCATACCCTTCTGTTGCTGTATCTTCAATTGCTTTTTGAGTAAATTCTACTTGAATATTTTTTTCATTTAGTCGTTTATTTAAATCATTGAGTGTTAACTGAACAATTTGTGATATTTCAGTTTTTGTCAAAGGTTTAAAGATAATAATATCATCTATCCTGTTTAAAAATTCTGGTCTGAAATGCATTCTCAATTGCTGCATTACCTTATCTTCAGTTCCTTCTGCAAAAGTTCGGTCATCTTTTATTCCTTCAAGAAGAAACTGGGAACCAAGGTTTGATGTCATAATTATAACTGTATTTTTAAAATCTACCGTTCTTCCCTGAGAATCTGTTATTCTTCCATCATCAAGAACCTGAAGGAGAATATTAAATACATCGTTATGAGCCTTCTCTATCTCATCAAGAAGAACTACTGAGTAAGGCTTCCTTCTCACAGCTTCAGTGAGCTGTCCCCCTTCTTCATAGCCAACATATCCGGGAGGTGCTCCAACTAACCTTGATACTGAATGTTTTTCCATATATTCACTCATATCAATTCTTATAATATTTTCTTCTGAATCAAAAAGAGCTTCTGCAAGAGTTTTTGCCAACTCGGTTTTACCAACACCTGTAGGACCAAGGAAAACAAAGGAACCTATTGGTCTTCTCGGATCTTTAATTCCTGCTCTTGCCCTTATTATTGAATCGGAAACCAATGACACAGCCTCATCCTGACCAATTACTCTTTCTTTAAGAACTTCATCAATTTTTAATAACTTTTCCCTGTCACTTTCTGCAAGCTTTGTTAAAGGAATCCCGGTCCAGCGAGAAATTATTTCTAATATTTCATCTTCACTTACTTCTTCTCTTAATAGTGAGCTGTCAGTTTTTGAAGATTTAATTTTCTCTTCCTCTTCTTTAAGTTTATTTTCAAGAATTGGAAGCTTGCCATATTTTAATTCTGCCGCTTTATTTAGGTCATATTCTCTCTCAGCTTTTTGAATCTGATAATTCAAATCATCTAGTTCTTCTTTAATTTTTTGCAGACTATTAATAGCATTTTTTTCATTTTCCCATTGCATTTTCATAGAACCATATTTATCTTTTAAGTCTGCCAGTTCTTTTTTTATTTTCTCAAGTCTTTCTGCACTTTTTTGATCTTTTTCTTTTTTTAAAGCCGCTTCCTCTATTTCCAGCTGCATTATTTTTCTGTGTACATCATCTAATTCCCCTGGCATTGAATCAATTTCTGTTCTGATCATAGCGCAAGCCTCATCAACAAGGTCAATTGCTTTATCTGGCAGGAAACGATCTGTAATATATCTATGAGAAAAAACTGAAGCACTTACTAAAGCACTGTCCTGAATTTTTACACCATGGAATACTTCAAAACGCTCTTTAAGACCTCTTAAAATAGAAATTGTATCTTCTACTGTAGGTTCATCAACCATAACCGGCTGGAACCTTCTTTCAAGAGCAGAATCCTTTTCAATATATTTCCTGTATTCATCAAGAGTTGTCGCACCAATACAATGCAGTTCCCCTCTTGCCAGCATTGGCTTAAGCATATTTCCCGCATCCATGGAACCTTCTGCTTTTCCCGCTCCAACAATTGTATGAATTTCATCAATAAAAAGAATTACTCTTCCTTCTGCATTTTTTACTTCTTTCAATACGGCCTTTAATCTTTCTTCGAACTCACCTCTGAATTTTGCTCCGGCAACTAAGGAACCCATATCAAGGGAATAAATTTCCTTGTTTTTTAACCCCTCCGGAACATCACCTTTTACAATCCTATGAGCAAGACCCTCTGCGATTGCTGTTTTACCTACCCCGGGCTCACCAATTAAAACGGGATTGTTTTTTGTTTTTCTCGATAAGATTCTTATTACATGTCTTATTTCATTATCTCGCCCAATTACTGGGTCAAGCTTATTGTTTTTTACAGCCTGAACCAAATTCTGTGCATATTTTTCCAAAGCTTCATAAGTTGCTTCTGGATTATCACTGGTAACCCTCTGATTACCTCTTATACTTGCTAAACTACCAAGAACCTTGTTTCTGTCTAATTGGAAAGTATCAAAAATTGTTTTTAAATTTGATTTTTGACCTTCAGAAATTAATGCAAGAAACATATGTTCAACAGAAATATAGTCATCTTTCAGATTTTTTTTCTCTTCTTCCGCTTTGGCTAGAAGTTTTTGCATATTACCAGAAACATAAACTTTTCCTTCCTCAGCTCCGGATAATTTTACAGATGGAATTTTTTTAAGTTCTCTTTCTGTTGCAGCTAAAAAACTTTCAGGACTAATTTCTATTTTTTGAAGAATTCTGGGAATAAGCCCTCCCTCTTGTGTTAATAAAGCAACTAAAAGATGTTCAAGATCAACTTCTTGATTGTTATTTAATAAAGCAATATTTTGAGCCTCTTGTAATGCTTCCTGAGATTTTTGAGTAAAGTTATTTAAATTCATATTTCCACCACCTTAATTAAATAATTCTTTGGCTTTTTTAATATATTCAATTTGCTCTGGAGTTAAATCCTTTGGCATTTTTACTTTTATTTCAAAATATAAATCTCCTGCCCCATCTTTCGAAGGCATACCCATTTCCTTAATTCTAAGTTTCTGATTACTCTGGGTTCCAGGAGGAATTTTTATTTCAATATTTTTATCAATCACATCTACACTTTTTGCTGTCCCTAAGATAGCCTCATAGAAAGGAACCTCAACAACTCTGATTATATCTTTCCCTTCAAGTCTATAATTACTGTCATTGGCAACAGAAAGCTCTATTATCAGATCTCCTGAAGGTCCGCCTCCAATACCTGGCTCACCCATATTTTTCAGCCTTAATTTAGTTCCCGTAACAGCTCCCTGAGGAATATTTACTTGATATCTTTTTAGTTTTTTTGAACTTCTGCCATTTCCAAGAGGTTCCAGTACATTTAAGGTTATTGTTTTTTGCCCCCCCTTATATGCCTCTCTTATACTCAATGTTATCTTCGCAGTTCTATCGGCACCTTTGGTTTTAAATATATCCTGGCTTTGATAAGACCTTCCACCTCTGCCTCCAAAGTCAGAAAATCCTCCACCAAATATTGACTCAAAGAAGTCGCTGAATCCCGAAGAACCCATGCCTCCTGATGAATAGGAGTAAGTTTGATAACCGGGGGCGCCACGGAAACCCGAGTAATTCCCTGGGTCAAAGTCCTGACCATTCTGCCAGTTATCACCAAATTGGTCATAAAGTTTTCTTTTTTCCGGATCCTTCAGTACTTCATAAGCTTCATTAAGCTTTTTAAAAGTCTCTTCTGCATCTTTTGATTTATTTACATCAGGATGAAATTTTTTTGCCATTTTTTTATATGCATTTTTTATCTCATCTTGACTTGCTTTTCGTTCTACTCCCAAAATTTTGTAATAATCCTGATATTTTACTGACAAGAGCAAAACCTCCTATTTAATAGATTTCTATGTATACTATTATAGCACAAGGTCAATAAAGGTCAATAGGTCAGGAAAGGTCAGATATATTTTTCTAAACATTTTAATTTAAATTAAGTATACTTAAGGTAACTAATAAATAAGTGAGGTTCTTATATGAAAGATTTTAGTGTTTTTGACATAATTGGTCCTATAATGGTTGGGCCTTCAAGTTCTCACACAGCAGGAGCTGTGCGTCTTGGTAAAATAGCCAGAGCAATTGCGGGAAATCAAACACCATCCTCAGCAGAAATATATCTCCACGGATCATTTGCCGAAACTTACAAGGGTCATGGAACGGACCTTGCTTTAATATCTGGATTGCTTGGATTCGAAACTGATTCCCCGGATATTAAAAAAGCCTTTGAATTTGCAGAAAAAGAAGATCTCAAATTCAACTTTTTTCCAGTTGATCTGGGTCCGGCTCAGCATCCAAATACGGTTAAATTCTCTCTAATAAAAAAAGATGGAACTAAATTAGAAATAATTGGCAAGTCTGTTGGGGGAGGGAATATTGCTATTACGGAACTAGATGGCTATGAAATTTCTCTTAAAGGAGATCTTCCCACTCTCTTTACAAAACACAAAGATATCCCGGGAATTATACATCAAGTCTCCGGGATATTATGCGATCATAAAATTAATATAGCTTTTATGAAAGTGTTCAGAAAAGAAAAACGTCTTGAAGCTATAATGGTTTTGGAAACTGATGACACTATATCAAAAGACATAATCAAACAGATACAAAACATACCAAGTATTTTAAGTACCCACTATCTTGATCCTGTATAAAAACTAAAGTCTTTTTTCAAAAGCTTCTATAATTTTTTTCATAGCTTTAATTCTTCCAAACTTTTTTGAATTAAATTCAATTATGTTCCAAGGTGCGTATGAGGTGCTTGTTCTATAAAGCATCTCATCCACTGCAACTTTATATTCCTCCCACTTCTCACGGTTTCTCCAGTCTTCCTCAGTAATTTTCCATTGCTTATATTCTGTTTCCTCCCTGGCCTTAAAACGCTTACGTTGTTCCTCTTGATCTATGTGAAGCCAGAATTTAATAAGAATTGCTCCAGAATTTACAAAACTTTTTTCCATTTCATTTATTTCTTTATAAGCTCTCTTCCATTCTCCCACAGAAGCAAGTCCCTCAACCCTTTCTACCAGCACTCTTCCATACCAGCTTCTGTCAAATATATGAATATTACCTTTTTCGGGGAACTCATTCCAAAATCTCCATAAATAATGATGGCTTAACTCCCAGTCATTGGGTTTACCTATGGGAATTACATTGTAGAATCGGGGATCAAAAGCAGATGTGGCTCTTCTGATTAACCCTCCTTTTCCAGCTGCATCCCAGCCTTCAAGTACTATTATAGCGGGAATCTTTTTGTTATAAAGATCATAGGCTAAAGAACTTAAGCGTTCTTTACATTTATCAAGTTCTTTTCCATACTCATCTTTTTCAATATCTTGAGTAAGATCGACCTTATCCAAAATAGAGGAACTTAACTCAGATATTTTAGGATCGAACATTTTAATTCCCTCTTGAATCCCCTTGGATGAATTATGCTCGGACAATTTACTTTCCATAATGTTTATTAACAGCATAAATACTTTAATTGTGGCAAATTCAATATCATTACCTTCAACAAATGCCCAGGGAGCATAATCACTGTCTGTTGACTCTAACATTTCTTCAAATGCACTTATATAATCATCATATTTTTCAGACTTTTCTTTTAAATTTTCTTTTAAAATCTGAGGGAAATTCTCTTCTTTTTTTAAATCTTTAATTCTGTCTTCAAGTTTATTCTTTGAAGTATGAATAAAAAACTTAATTAAAACATTATCATCTTGCGCTAACTGTCTTTCAAATGCTTTTATTTCCGGATAACTAATTCCATTACTACCCTTTTCATCAACTCTTTTTAGAACTATTTCTTTATACCAGCTTTTATCCATTATGCTCATTAAGCCTTTGGGTGGTGTTTTTGTCCAAAATCTCCATAGAAAGGGTTTACTTTTTTCTGCCTCTGTAGGTTCTTGTATATAAAAAAACTTAAAGCCCCTTGGGTCCAGACTTGGAAGAAGATTATTTATAATTTGGGATTTTCCCCTTGCGTCCAAACCTTCAAATATAATTATCAAAGGTATTCTGCACTCTTTGTATTTTCTTTGAAGTTCACCTAGTTTATAGGTTAATTCTTCATATTTTTCTTGGAACTCTTTTTTCCCCATTTTTTTATCAAGATCAATTTTTTCTAACATTTAAACACTCCCCTCTTTTTGCAAATAGGATAAATATTCTTCAAAATCTCCTTTTAAAAAATCTTTGCTGGAAGAATAATACTCAATTTTATCCTTGTCACTTTTTTCTTTTTCATCTTCCCCCAGCTTACTAATTAGATTCTTTACAGTTCCTTCATTTCCATCAATAATATCTATATTATCTGGTAATACCCTTTTGATTAAATCTTTAAAATATATAAAATGAGTACATCCAAGAACAAGAGTACTAAACTCTTTAAGATCAAAAACAGAAAGAGAGTTTCTAATGTATTCTTCCACTTCTTGACCTTGAAAATTCTTTTTCTCTGCAAATAAAACCAGCCCAGGCATTGGCAGTCCTTCCACCCTTGAATCTCCACCAGTTATGTGCACTAATTTTCTAAACTTATCTTCTTTTAACGTTAATGCCGTAGCCATAACAAGAACTTTCTTATTATCATCTTTCTTTAAAGCTGTTTTTACTGCAGGTTCCATTCCAATTACAGGATAATCATATTTCCTTCTCAATTCCTCTATACCAATACTGGTTGCTGTATTACAGGCTACCAATAAAGCATTAATATGTTTTTTATCTAAAAAGTCTGCTGCCTTTAATACCAGTTCTTTAACCTCTTCCTTGGATTTTGCCCCATAGGGAACATTTCCTGTATCTGCAAAATATATAAATTCTCCCTGAGGATACTTCTTTATTGCTTCAGCTAAAACTGTAAGTCCACCTATTCCAGAATCAAAAATCCCAATTCTCACGAATCTTTCCTCCTCTTAAATAATAGTTCAATTCTACTCCTAAGATAAATTCCTTTCAACTTTCAAAAAACTCTTGACACCAACTTCTACTTGTTATACTTTATATATAACAGTTAGAACTTATAGGAGGTTTTTATGTTTATAAAAATTGATTTTCAATCAGAAATACCAATATATACTCAACTATATAATGAAATTATTAAAGGGATTGCAAAAGGAGAGCTGCTGCCTGGAGAAGCCCTGCCATCAGTAAGAGTGTTTTCTCAGGATTTAGGAATAAACATGCATACAGTAAATAAAACTTACGGTTTACTTAAGCAGGATAATTTTATACAAGTGCACCGGCAAAAGGGTGTGGAAATTAATCCTGATGGATTTCCTCCTGCTGATGAAGTATTCCTTGAAAAATTAAGAGAAAATTTAGAACCCCTGGTTGCTGAAAGTATTGCCAGAGGAATGAGTCATGAAGAAATAATAAAGGAATGTTCCAAAGTTTTTGAAAAACTAGGAAGGAAAGGGGAATAATATCAAATGGATAATAATATTATGTATATAAGCTTATTCGCAATATTTTTATTGCCAGGAATTATGTATGCCTTTATGCCATATCTGACAAGAAAAACTGAAAGCTTTGGTGTCACTGTAACTGAAGAAATTTATAACTCAGAAAGAATGAATAAAATCCGTAAAAAGTATACTTTGGAAGCTCTTCTTGTTGTTGGAATTACCTTTCTTATTACAATGTTTTTATTTTTTAAATATCCAGAACCTTTAAATATATATATTTACACTGTAGCACTAATTGTTATGCTTGGTATTCTTTTTTTGGTTTATCTTAAATATCACTTTATAATTAAGAAACTAAAGGAAGAGGAAGGATGGACTGCGGCTAAAAAACAAGTGGTTCTTACGGATATGTCTTTTAGAAAGAGAAAAATTCAATATTCAAATGTATGGTTTGTAATCCCTTTAATTATAACTGCAGCTACTGCTTACCTTACCTACATTAATTATGATCTTATACCAGAGCAAATTGCCATGAACTATGATCTTAATGGCAATCCAACTAATTTTAAAGATAAATCATTCTTTACAGTATTTATGCCCACAATAACTCAGCTTTTAATGATAGGATTGTTCATTTTTATTAATAATATAATTAGCAAAGCTAAACAACAGATTGACCCAGCTGATCCAGAAAATTCTGCAATGCAAAATGAAATTTTCAGAAGAAAGTGGTCTGGATTTATTATAGTAAGCGGAATAATTATGATTCTTCTTTTCTCTGTTATGCAAATAAGCTTTTTTATTCCTATAGAACCAGGGCTATTGTTTGCAATCACCATGGGTAGCACACTTGTAATTGTTCTTGGGGCTTTTTATCTTTCCTTCTCCCTTGGTCAGGGAGGTAGCAGAATAATAACCCGTTTCAATAAAAAGGGAGAAGAAATTGACCGGGATAATGATGAACATTGGAAACTTGGACAATTTTACTTCAACCCTGAAGATCCAGCTGTATTTATTGAAAAAAGATTTGGAATTGGCTGGACCATAAATTTCGGCAGTAAAAAGGGCATAATTTACATGGGGGTACTCCTTATTTTTATTATAGGTAGTCTTTTAGCAGAACGGCTCGGGTAAAAGATCCTTCGCTCCCCTCAATTTTAACGGGGGGAGCGAATATAAAATACTCCCCTTCTTCTACATTTGTCAGTTCAAGATTTTCAATTATACCAATGTTCCTTTCCAGCAAAAAGCTATGAACTTCGTTATCTCCTATGCTTTCAAGTTCAGTCCCAATTGTTATAACGCCAAGATTAATAATCCTTTCAGCGACATCTGTTTTTATTTCCTTTTTACCTTTTAACAGCAGAATTTTTATATCTTTCTCAAAATTGACTTCATTGATATTTTCATAACTACATACAACACACTTCCCAATAAACATTTCCAAGGGAAGTTTATCTACAGAAGCTCCAGAATTAAAATAATGTCTGGGACTATCTATGTGAGTTCCTGTGTGTAAACTTGCTTTTAATACTGACAAGTTAAAAGCATCACCTTCATCAAGGCTGGCAATTTTTATTAATTCTGGGTCTGGATCACCAGGATAAACCGGGGTTGAAAAGACCCCTTTAGAAATATCAATTATTTTCATACTTAAGCCTTCTTTCCTGAGCAAGATTAATAAATTCAGTAAAAGCTTTGGTTTCAGATAAATTCTTTTTATATACAAAGACTGTATTTAGCTCCCCAAACTCCTTTGGTAATTTTTTTATTTTCAAATCTTTATCTAATCCCATTCTGTCAATTACCGATAAAGGCAGAACAGTATAACCCAAACCCGCTCTCACACAGCCAAGTATTGCTTCCAAAGATCCAAACTCCAAAACCCTTCTGTAATTTAAATTTTCTTTCAACATCCATTTTTGAAATTGATTTCTATAACTACATCCTTTTTTAAAAGTAACTATGTTAGATTCTGCAAGTATCTCTCTGGAGAATTGATGTCTTCCTACAATAAAAAGTTCTTCTTTAACAAAAATTATTTTATTTAGGAAATTTGTACTTTCCGTTTCAGCAACAAAAGCACCTTCAAGATCTCCGTTATTTATTTTTTCAATTAGTACTTCAGTAGGGCCTGTCTCAATGAATAAATCAACATCAGGAAAAGCTAAAGAGTAATTCATTAAAATCTCCGGGAGTCTTATAGCAGCGGTGGTTTCCATAGAACCAATTTTAATTGTCCCAGAAGGTACATCCTTATACTTAATCCCCTTTTCCGCTTCATCAAAAACCGATATTATTTTTTCTGCGTATCCTAAAAAATCTCTTCCCTGAGGTGTAAGCTTAACACCTGTTACATTACGATAAAAGAAACTAGTGCCAAAATGATTTTCTAATTTTTTAATCTTATTGGTTATTGTTGACTGAGCAAAACCACTTTTTACACTGGTTTTTGATATATTCTCTTCCTCGGCAACCATTTTGAATATTTTAAGATCATCTATATCCATTCCTATCACTCCCATCTGTTTTATTGATACAAAGCATCAAATATAATCATTTTACATGATACCTTTTTCTGTATATTATTATATTAATCAATAAGATTCAAGAGGGAGCATTACAATGATCTTAAATAGAAAATACAAAGCCTTGCTTGCAGGGACATTTACACTTTTAATAGTTATGGGATTAAGCCGTTTTGCATATACTCCCATATTTCCCATGATGCAAAGAGAGCTTGGATTTACAGATCAATTTGCGGGTTTTCTTGCTTCTATTAATTATGCGGGATATCTTCTTGGATCTGTATTTGCAGGTTATTGGAACTGGAAAAACAGCCGTGCAAGTTCTCTAAAAATCTATTTGATAATTAACTCTTTATCAATAGTTCTAATGGGCATAAGTGAAAACTATACACTTTGGTACTTTTTAAGATTTATTGCTGGATTAACTGCAGGTATAATCTTTGTATTAATTTCAAGTATTATTATGGATTATCTTACAGAAAAAAAAATGACTCACCTTACTGGATTTTTTTACGCAGGTGTTGGAACAGGAATCTTTTTTGGAGGTATCTCAGTCCCTTACCTGGCTGACTTTTTTGGCTGGAAAGGCACTTGGTATGGAGTTGGAGCTCTTGCATTCTTACTCACATATTTTGTATCCCGTTGGGTTCCAGATGAAAAAAACACAGTGAATTCTGCTCCTGCAAAAGTTGAAACTATGGAAAATAAAGAACATAAACAAATTTCACTCCCTTGGCTGATCATTGCATATACTGCTGAAGGGATTGGATATATCATAAGCGGAACTTTTTTAGTTGCCATTGTGAGTAATATTCCCGGCTTTAATTCCCATTCTGCCTCTTTGAGCTGGGCTTTTGTAGGACTTGCAGCCGCCCCTTCATGTATACTTTGGGTAAGGCTTGCAGATCATTTTGGCAAAATTCCTATGTTAAAACTTGCTTATATAATTCAGATTTTTGGTATATCCTTACCATTAGTATTTCAAAATAATATTGGTGCTTTTTTGGGAGCTCTCCTTTTCGGCGGAACTTTTATGGGAATTACAACTTTAAGTATTGCTACAGCTAAGATTCTCTTTCCGGAAAACAGCTCAAGAATTATTGGACAACTCACTTTCTTCTATGCAGGGGGACAAATTATAGGTCCAATTGTTGCAGGCTATCTTACAAAAAGCACAGGTAATTATAATTCATCTATAATTTTTGCATCAATCATATTAGTAATTGGGGTTATTTCCCTTACTTTGGGTGAAAGGAGGAAAGCTTAATGCCATATGTAAATATTAAAATTACAAAAGAAGGTGCTACACCAGCTCAAAAAGCTGAACTTATTAAAGGTGCTACACAGCTTCTTGTAGATGTACTAAACAAAAATCCTAACACTACTGTTGTTGTTATCGATGAAGTAGACACAGACAACTGGGGTATTGGTGGAGAAACAGTAACAAACAGAAGAAAAGAAGGAAAATAAAATAACAAGAATATAACAA
>RZYW01000034.1 GCA_009930175.1 Clostridia bacterium | reverse complement strand
GGCTTTGGGTAATATTCCTATCAATGTCTTGGACTTAGGTGTTGATTTATTGACTATTACTGCTCATAAGATTTATGGGCCAAAGGGAACTGGCGCATTGTATATTAAAAAGGGAATAGTAATTGATAACCTCATTCATGGAGGGGGCCAGGAAAAAGGAAAAAGGGCTGGAACAGAAAATGTAATTGGTTTTGTTGGTTTTGGGAAGGCCTGTGAACTTGCAGTTGAAAACCTTGGAAGTAAATCAAAGGATCTCTTGGAGTTAAGAGAGCATCTTTTCACCAGAGTAACAAATGAAATTTCTGGCATAGTTGTAAATGGGGGCAGAGAAAATCGTCTACCAGGAAATGTAAATTTCTCTGTTAAAAAAATTGAAGGTGAAGCTTTGATTTTGAGTCTTGATCATTTTGGAATTTCCTGTTCAAGTGGCTCAGCCTGCACCTCTGGAAGTTTAGATCCTTCTCATGTTTTGCTAGCACTGGGGTTAGATCATGGGACGGCTCATGGATCATTAAGGATAAGTTTAGGAAAAGATAATACAAGAGAAGAAGTTGATTTTTTTGTTGATCGCTTAAAAGAAATTACAGAGAAATTAAGGTTAATTTCTCCATTATAAAGGAGGAAAAAATGTATACTAAAAAGGTAATGGAGCATTTTATGGAGCCTCACAATGTAGGTGAAATAGAAAATGCTGATGGTGTAGGTGAAGTTGGCAATGTAAAATGTGGTGATATTATGAAAATGTACCTTAAGATAGAAGATGATATTATAACAGATATCAAATTTAAAACTTTTGGATGTGCTTCTGCTATTGCAAGCTCCAGCATGGCTACGGACTTAATAAAAGGTAAGACTATTAAAGAAGCTTTGGCTATAACAAATAAAGATGTAATTGATTCTTTGGATGGTTTACCACCTGTAAAAGTTCACTGTTCTGTTTTAGCCGAGCAAGCTTTTAAATCTGCTTTAAAAAATTATGCAGAAAAGAATAATGTAGATATTCCGGAGTTGAGAGACTTTGTAGCAGATGAAGATCACCATAATTAATTTTTAGCTAAATAGCAAGGAAAAATGCGGATATTTCGATATCCGCATTTTTCGTGTGCCTTTCCTCTTGCTGAAACCATGTTATCATAGCTTTGATATTTGTTTTCGGAGTTTTAAAAAAAATGGAAGGAAGGTAGTGTTAATGGATGTACTAAATGAAAACGCAGACAACTCAGTAATTAAAGAAAAAGGAATTGAAGAACTAGTTTGGCAAAGTCAGTTGGGAGAATCAAAAGCTCTTGAAGAATTACTAAGGATATATGAAAGGCTTATACTTAGGATTTCAAAAAGATACTATTTTCAGGATGGGGAAATGGAAGATGTTGTCCAGGAATGCAAAATAGCTTTTTGGCAAAGTGTTATGAAATACAATAATTTAGAGGATTCTATAAGCCTGGAAAGCTTTGCATATATTTGTATAACCCGCAGGATGGCTAGCGCATTAAGAAACAGAACAAAGAAAGGGACTATAATTCATAATGATGCAATGACTAGAAGAGCTTTGCCTTGTAAAGATGTTTATTCTTTAGAAAAAGATTTGCCGGATTTAAAGGATGACATTGAAAGAGATTATATTTTCCAGGAATTAAAAAATGAATACTTAAATAAGTTTAACAAAGAAATTTCCAAGGAAAGCGGAGAGATACTTCAGTTAAGAGAAGAAGGTTATTCTTACAGGGAAATCGGAGAAAAATTAAACATACCAGTAAAAAAAGTTGATAATACTATTTACAGAATAAGAAAGAAAATTAAGTCTGAAGATGTATTAGAACAATAAAATTTTCCAGAGGAGAGGTCACTCTCCTCTGGTTTTATGTTAAAATATAATGAATGTTTAAAATAATAAAACAAAGGGTGTACAGTGTGCTTTATCTTGATAATTCTTCAACAACAAAAACTAATAAAGAAGTAATGAGCACTGTAGTTTCTGTAATGGAAAACTATTGGGGGAATCCATCTTCACTGCACGAACTTGGAGTTTTATCTGAAAAAGTGGTTAAACAATCAAGGAAAATAATAAGTGATTTTTTGCAAGTTACTCCGGAGGAAGTATATTTTACTTCTGGTGGTACAGAAAGTAATAACATTTTTATACATGGTGTTCTGGAAGAATATAAGGGACGTGGGAATCATATTATTACAACAAAAACAGAACATCCGGCTGTTGTTGAGGTTATAAAGTCTTTTGAGGAAAAGGGATGGCGGGTAAGCTGGCTTGATGTAGATGAATTTGGCTTGATTTCTCTTGAAGAGTTGAAAAGAGAAGTATCTTCTGAAACTGTTTTGACAACAATAATGCATGTTAATAATGAGACAGGAACAATACAACCAGTGGAAGAAGCAGCAAAAATTGTAAAAGAGGCTTCCAGATCATTATTTTTTTCTGATGGTGTTCAAGGTTTTATGAAAGTACCAATTAATCTTGAAAAGTCGAAAATTGATGGATATAGTATCTCCGGGCATAAAATTAATGGTCCAAAGGGGATTGGAGCTTTATATATAAGTAAAAAAGTTCGTTTAAAACCTTTTTTGTTAGGTGGAGGCCAGGAAAGAGGATATCGTTCTGGGACAGAAAATGTACCTGGTATTGCCGGCCTTGCAAAAGCTGTACAAATATATAAAGATGATTATTTATCTTTCTTAGAGACTGGGAAAAAGAAAAAAATTCTTTTTGCTGAGAAGCTTAAAGAAAATATTCCAGAAATAAAAATAAATTCTTTTTTGAATGATAAGGGAAGTCCATATATTTTAAATTGCTCTCTCCCTGGTATAAGGGGCGAAACAATTCTACATTCTCTTGAAGAAAATCAAATTTATGTTTCTACCGGCTCTGCTTGTTCTGGCAAGGATAAATCATATAGTCATGTTCTTCGTGCAATGAATCTGGATGAAAGATACCTTATGGGTACAATCAGAATTAGTATGGCTCTTGGTTCATGGCCAGATAAAAGTGAGACATTGTATTTTATTCAAAAATTAAAAGAAACCTGGGAAAGATTAGGATCAGGATAAACAGGAGGAATAATGTGTACGATCATATTTTAATCCGTTACGGTGAGATAGGCCTTAAGGGAAAAAATCAAATGCGCTTTATAAAAAAGTTAATTAAGGATTTAAAATTCAAAGTGAAAAGAGAATATGGAGATAAGGTTCAAACCAGCTTTGAAAAAGGCAGGATTTTCATATCGTTAAATGGCGATTCTCCAGAGAAATATTACTCAATTCTAAAAAAGGTATTCGGAATAGTCTCCTTTAGTCCAGTTATAAAAACTGGAACAAATTTTGATGAAATATCAGAAACCATAATGAATGAAATCGAAAGTTTGGAAAATTTGCCATCAACCTTCAAAGTAGTAACAAGAAGGGCTGATAAAAATTATCCAATGAAATCTCCAGAGATAAGCAGGGAGATCGGGGCTCATGTACTTAGAAGATTTCCGGAAATAAAGGTTGATATTCACAATCCTGAAATGGAAATATTTGTGGAAATCAGGCAGGACTTCAGTTATATTTACACAAAAAAAGAGCAAGGTGCTGGGGGTATGCCTGTTAACTCTGCTGGGAGAGGTCTTTTGTTGCTGTCCGGTGGAATTGATAGTCCAGTAGCTGGATATCTTGCTGCAAGAAAAGGTATTGAATTATCTGGAATTCACTTCTTTAGTTATCCATACACTAGTCAACGTGCCAGAGATAAAGTTGTTGAATTATCTAAAATATTGTCAGAATATAAAGGGAATTTTTATGTTCATATGGTTCCTTTTACTGAAATACAAGAAGAAATTGCAAAAAAATGTGAAGAATCATATTGGATAACAATAATGAGAAGATTTATGTTTCGCATTTCTGAAAGAGTTGCAGCAGATAATGAATGCCTTGCTCTTGTTACGGGGGAATCCGTTGGGCAGGTTGCCAGCCAGACTCTATATAGTATGGCTACTATTAATCAGGTAATTAATATCCCAGTACTTCGTCCGTTGGTTACTATGGATAAGGAAGAAATAATAAAAATGGCCAAAGAAATTGGGACTTATGAAACTTCAATCGAACCTTATGAAGATTGTTGTACGGCATTTCTTCCCAGGGAACCAAAAACAAAACCGCAAATATTTCTGGCAGAGGAATATGAAGAAGCATTGGATATAGAAGGATTAGTTGAGAGAGCTGTAAAAAATATTGAAGTATTGAAAATAACCGGTGATCAGGAAAATGATTTAGGTTTATTTTAATTATTACAGGAGGTTAGTGTATGTACACTGGTATTGCAGAGGTTGAAATATATCTTAGAAAGATAAGAGAAGTATTGTTTTATAAGAAAATTCTTAAAGTAGATGTGAAAGAAATAAATACAAATATAGAAAAGAAAATTTTCGAAGATGCATTAACAGGACAAATGTTTATTTATATTAACAGAAAGTCCGATATTATTAATCTTACCACAGGTAATGCTGTTAATTACATGGTAAAACTTGGTTTCAATGGAAGAATGTATTTAGCTGAAAAGGGAGAGGAATACGATACTGACTATGTACTAAAAGTAGATTTTCTCGACGGAAAAACCTTTTATATTACAGGGGATGAAAAAACCTTTATTGAAATTGTTGCTGAAGATGAACGCAAAGAATATTTAAATAATCTAAAAATTGATCCTTTAGATGAAAAATTCAGTATGGATCCATTAAATAAATTAATGATGGAATTTGATGGAAGGATTGTTGATGCACTTATTAGTGAGAAAGAAATAAAAGGAATTGATCCAGGGATTGCTGGAGATATTTTATTAGCTGCTGAAATAGATCCTTCCAGGGATGCTGGCAGTCTGAATATGAAGGAAGCAAATAATTTGTTCCACGCAATTCAGAATGTTATCCAGGGATCTTTGGCTGGAAATGGGAAAATTAAAGAACCTTTTAGTAAGAATGATAAAAAAACGGGAACGTATAATTTAAAAAGTTTATCATAAATAAAAGGAATGATCATAATGGAAATTAAAGTAATAAACAAGGGACTACCGCAAAAACTTTTCGATAAAATAGTAAAAGCAAATGTTAATTGTAATTATCATAAACATTTTGATTTGTATTTAACTGAGCTTGGACTAAGAGAAGCAAAAATGGAGCTTCAGGTTCAGGATTTTCATATAAATCCTCGTAATATTGCTCATGGTGCTGTTGCCTATGCACTCTTGGATACAGCGATGGGTATGGCTATCAGAACGATTAACAGAAATGTAGTTACATTACAATCCAGCATGAATCATACTTCTGTCGCTGAATTAGGTGATAAATTAACTACTGAAGCAAGGGTAATTGAATATGGAAAGAAAATTATAATTGCGGAAAGTGAAGTATATAATCAGAAAGGTGAGCTGGTAGCAGTATCCAGAGGAACTTTTTATGATAAGGGTATATTTTGTGAGGAGTTAGAATGATTTTTAAATTCTCATATATACTAATTGCCCTTGTAATATATATGATATTCAAGTTGCGCTGAAAAGATAATAGTAGTATAATTTCCGAAAGCGGCTATGGTAGTCCGTCTTTTTGTAGAATGGTAGAATGGTAGGAAAGGAGAATAAAATATGGACAGAACAATTGTGTCTTTTTTTAAGAATACCTATCCCCGCTTTGGGGATTTTTTTGTAGAAAAACATAAACTTATATAAAATATAATTTGGAGGTATTCTTATGATTATTGTAATGGAAAAAGGAGCTTCAAAAGATAAAGTCCAGCACGTATTAAACAGGCTGGAGGCTCAGGGTTTTAAAATTCACCTTTCTGAAGGTGTTGAAAAAACTATAATTGGAGCTGTAGGAGAAAGGTCATATTTAACAAAAAATAATCTTGATCTTGAGGCCCTTCCAGGGGTTGAAAAGGTAGTACCTATTTTAAGTAAATACAAATTGGCAAGCAGAGATTTCCACAGTGAAAATACAATTATAAAAGTTGGAGATTTAGAAATAGGCGGGGATAAGCTTCATATAATGGCTGGACCATGTGCAATTGAAGGACGGGAAGAAGCATTGGAGGTTGCAGAAATTGCGGCCAAGGGTGGTGCAAAAATTCTTCGTGGTGGTGCATTTAAACCAAGAACTTCTCCATATGATTTTCAGGGTTTAAAAGAAGAAGGTTTAAAGTACATGAAAGAGGCTGGGGAACAATTTGGTCTTAAAATTATTTCAGAAGTAGTAGATACAAGGGATGTTGACCTGGTTGCAGAATATGTTGATATTATTCAGATTGGTGCAAGAAACATGCAAAATTTTGCTCTTTTAATGGAGGTTGCAAGAACTAAAAAGCCGGTCTTGTTGAAAAGAGGGTTATCATCAACTATAGAAGAATGGATTATGGCTTCTGAATATATTTTAAATGGGGGGAATCCAAATGTTATGTTTTGTGAAAGAGGAATTAGAACCTTTGAAACAATGACTAGAAATACTTTAGATTTATCTGCGGTTCCCTTACTAAAAAGTTTGACTCACCTTCCTGTAATTGTTGATCCAAGTCACGGTACAGGTAAATGGAAATTAGTAAGTCCTATGTCCAAAGCTGCTGTTGCCTGTGGTGCTGATGGCCTTATTATTGAGGTTCATCCAAATCCAGAATGTGCTTTATCTGATGGTCCTCAGTCTTTAACACCAGAAAAATACTACCAGTTAATGAGTGAAATTGGAAGTATCGCTGCTGCTATTGGCAGAAAATTATAAAGGATGATTAAATAAATGAAAATTGCTTATCTTGGTCCTAAGGGGACTTTTACCTCAACTGCAGCTAATAAACTGATAAAATTGGATAAATATAAAGATGCTGTTTTTTTGCCATGCAGTGATATTGAGGAGGTTCTTTATGGGACTGAGGAAGGCAGATATGATTATGGAGTTGTTCCTGTTGAAAACTCTATAGAAGGCAGTGTGAATACCAGTATAGATATTTTAATTAATGAAGTAAGACTTAATGTAATTTATGAAATAGTACTAAATATAAATCATAATCTTGCTGCATCTTCCAGATTAATAAAGGGTGAAAAAATATATTCTCATCCCCAGGCACTGGCTCAGTGCAGAATGTTTCTTAAAAAATACTATCCTGATGTGGAAAAAATTGCAACAAGAAGTACTTTACAAAGTTTAGAGTATATAAAGGAATTTCCAGAAAATAGCCTGGCAATTGTACCTTCTTTTTCTTTTGAGGAGAATGATATAAAAATAGTAAGAAAAAATATTGGTGACTATGAAATGAATCAAACCAGATTTTATCTTGTGTCGAAAAAAGCTGAAAAGCCTGAAAAAATTGTAAAAAGTTCAGTTTCCTTTCAGCTTAAGGATGACAGACCAGGTGGATTGCTTGAAATTATGGAGCTTTTCAGAGATAAGGGAATAAACCTGACAAAAATTGAATCCAGGCCTGCAAAACACCAACTTGGACGATATATTTTTATAATGGACTGTGAAGGAGATCTTTCTTCAGAGGAGAATCATATAATAATCAAAAGTATAAATGAAAAATCCTCAAAGGTTAAACTTTTGGGTGCATTTGGAAAGATTGAGGCATTCTGATGAAAATTGCAATTGCTGGACTTGGCCTGATTGGCGGATCTTTAGGAATGGCATTGAAAAAAGCTGATGATAAGCTTGAGATTATTGGTATTGATATTGATGAAAATATAATTGAAAAAGGAATAAGCTTAAAAAGTATTGACTGGGGGACCTGCTCCCTTGAAGAGGGAGTAAAGGAAGCGGATGTGGTATTTATTGCAGTATCATTATCACAGACGGTTTCTTTGGCGGAAAAAATTTTACCATTTTTGAAGCCAGGTGCGGTTATTTCGGATACTGGGAGTACGAAAAAGCAAATTTCCGAGAGTATCTCAAACATTGTAAAAAAACGAGAGGATGTTTTTTATGTTGGGGGACATCCTATGGCGGGTTCGGAAAAAAGTGGGATTGATGCGGCAGATCCATATCTTTTTGAGAATGCTGTTTATGTTATTTTAAATGATAATTCAAATTTATCTGCAAGAAATAAAATAATTGGAATTGTAGAAAAAACAGGGGCTCGTATCTTACTTTTGGGCAGTGATGAACATGATTTGATGGTTGCATCTATAAGCCATCTTCCTCATTTGCTGGCTGGGGCTCTTGTAAATACAGTTGGTGAAATTGAAAAGGAACATGAAAATGTTTTTAAAATTGCGGCGGGTGGCTTCAGAGATGTAACAAGAATTGCTGACAGTCAGCCGGAGCTTTGGAGGGATATTTTTCTTTCAAATAAAGAGTCATTACTAGAGGTTTTGAAAATTTATAAAAGTCAGATAGATGAGCTGGAATTATATATAAGAAGTGAAAATCCTGGAAATCTTGAAGAAAAACTTACCAGATCAAAAAAATTAAGAGAGCAGGTACCGAAGAAAGTTAAGGGTCTTTTGCCAACACTTTCTGAAATTGTGGTTACAATACCTGATAAGCCTGGAGAAATTGGGAAAGTTGCTAATATTCTCGGGGCTAAGGATATAAACATAATTGATATTGAAATTTTAAGAGTCAGAGAAGGTGATGGGGGAACTCTTCGCCTGGGTTTTATTCATGAAAATGAGCGGGAAAAAGCTATTGAGGTTCTTAAGTTTTTTGGATATGGAACTAAGATAATTTAATGGAGGCTTTATGATAAAAATTAAAATTCCAGGGGATAAATCTATATCCCATAGAGCTGTAATGTTAGGATCTATTGCTGAAGGAACAACAGAAATTGATGGCTTTCTCACAGGAGCAGATTGTCTTAGTACAATATCCTGTTTTCAACAGTTAGGTGTAAATATTCAAAGAGATGGTGAGAAGGTTACTGTTCATGGCGTTGGTTTACAAGGATTAAAGGAGCCGGATTCCGTATTAGATGTTGGTAATTCTGGTACAACAATTCGTCTTATTAGTGGCATACTTGCGGGTCAAAATTTTACATCCTTATTAACAGGCGATTCTTCTATTAGAAGAAGACCAATGAAAAGAGTTCTTGATCCTCTTGGGAAAATGGGAGCAGAGGTTTTAGGCAGAGATAATAAGAATAAAGCACCCTTTGCAATTAAAGGTAAGGAATTAGAAAGTATTAGTTATAAAACACCCGTGGCCAGCGCTCAGATAAAATCTGCGATTCTTCTTGCCGGGCTATATTCAAAAGGGACTACTACTGTTATTGAGCCGGAAAAATCCCGTAATCATACAGAAGTAATGCTTAAAGGTTTTGGTGCAGAGATAGAGGAAGGACCAAACTTTTCATCGGTAAAAGGTTTCCCTAAGTTAATGGGACAAAAAATAACAGTACCTGGAGATATTTCTTCTGCAGCATTTTTTATAGCTGGAGCTTTGATTCTCCCTGACAAAGAAGTTTGTATAGAAAATGTTGGTTTGAATGAAACAAGAACTGGAATTATTGATGTCTTTAGGGAAATGGGCGGAGATATTCAAATTATAAATGAAAGATATACCTCTGGAGAAAAAGTTGGAGATATTATTGTTAAATCGAGCAAGTTAAAAGGTATTACCTTTGGAGGAGAAATTATTCCACGACTTGTTGATGAAATACCAGTTATTGCTGTTGCAGCGACTCAGGCTGAAGGTGTAACTATTATACATGGCGCTGAGGAGCTTAAGGTTAAAGAATCAGACCGGTTAAAAACAATATCTAAAGAATTATCAAAAATGGGTGCAGATATTGAAGAAACAGATGACGGTTTAATTATTAAGGGTGGAACACCTTTAAAATATGCGGACTGTGAAAGTTATGATGATCATAGAATTGCTATGTCTTGTGCCATTGCAGGTTTAGTTTCTGATGGTGGAGTTAGTATCGATGATCTATCTTGTGTAGATATATCTTTCCCTGGTTTTTTTGAAACAATAAAATCTTTAATTGCTGGTTAGGGGTGAACAAATGGAGATTAATGGAAAAACTAAATTATTTGCTTTAATAGGTCATCCTGTGGAACATTCATTTTCTCCTTCTCTTCATAATTCTCAGTTGGAATTGAATGGTATTAACGGAAAGTACTTAGCTTTTGATGTGGACCCTGAAAATCTGGGTAAGGCTATGGAAGGTTTGTATGTATTGGGGGTTGTTGGCGTTAATGTAACGATACCCTATAAAGAAAAGGTTATTCCCTTCTTAACAAAAATTTCCAGAGAGGCTGAGCTTATTGGAGCGGTAAATACTTTGATAAGGGAAGAAAAAGGATTTTCTGGAGATAACACTGATGGAAAAGGTTTCATAGAATCTCTTAAAAGAGAAAAGAATTTTTTTCCTCAGGGCAAGAAAGTAATTATATTAGGAGCTGGGGGGGCTGCCCGAGGCGTTGGTGTTTCTCTGGCTTTAGCAGGTGCCCAAGAGGTATCCTTTATAAACCGGACTTTATCAAAGGCTGAGGGTTTAAGGAAATTAATTGAGATTAATACCAATGCTAATTCTGAAGCCTGGGATTATAATGAGAAAAAAGTTCCTGATGAGAAAATAGAGGAAGCAGATTTAATTATTAATTCTACAAGTATAGGAATGTATCCGGACATAGAGCAAAAACCAGAAATAAATTATGACATGATTCATTCAGGTCACTTAGTTGCGGACCTTGTATATAATCCTGAAGAAACAATGTTTATGAGAGAGGCAATATCCAGGGGTGCCAATGTGGTTAATGGTAAAGGGATGCTTTATTTTCAGGGAGAGTTTGCATTTAAACTTTGGACTGGAAAAAGTTTTAAATAAATTTATTTATAAAGGAGTAGTTTTCATGCGTTTTCTTAATGCAGGTGAGTCTCACGGCAAGGCTTTAGTTAGTATTATTGAGGGGTTACCATCAAACTTAAAAATTGATACCCAGTTTATTAATTATATGCTGGAATTGCGTCAGGGAGGCTACGGCCGGGGAGGCCGCATGAAAATTGAAAAGGATAAAATAGATATTTTCAGCGGAGTACGTGGTGGATACACCACAGGGGCGCCGGTTTCTTTTTTAATCTGGAATAATGACTGGGAGAATTGGCAGAAAATAATGTCAACTGGTGAGGATGCGGATCTTGAAAGTAAAAAAGTAACCAGAGCAAGGCCGGGGCATGCGGATTATGCAGGTGCATTAAAATATCAGCAAAAAGATATCAGAAATGTATTAGAAAGAGCAAGCGCCAGAGAAACTGCTTCAAAAGTTGCTATTGGCAGTATTGCCATGAGCTTTTTAAAAGAATTTGGCATTCAGGTCTCATTTTGTGTTACCAATATAGGTGGTGCTCAGTGCCCTGAAAAAGTTTTGGAAATTAGTGACACAATTTTTGAGAATCCTTTGTATTGCCCTTGCGAAAAAACAACCAAGGATATGATTCATTTAATCGATAAAGCAAAAGAAGAAGGGGAATCTCTTGGGGGTATAGTCCAGGTAATTGTAAAGGGGCTGCCACCAGGGGTGGGTTCTTATGTAAATTATGACCGAAAGCTTGATTCAAAAATTGCAGGATCCTTAATGGGTGTTCAAGCAATAAAAGGTGTTGAAATAGGCATGGGTTTTGAAGCCGGAATAAATCCTGGTTCAAAGGTTCATGATGAAATATTTTTTGACAAGAAAAAAGGAGTTTTCCATGGCAGCAATAATGCAGGAGGCATAGAGGGAGGAATGTCAAACGGTGAAGATATTATTGTAAAGGCTGTTATGAAACCGATCCCAACTTTATATAATCCACTTCAAAGTATTGATATTTACTCTGGTGAAGCCTATGAAGCTGCTATTGAAAGATCAGATATATGTGCAGTACCTGCAGCAGCTGTAGTCGCGGGGTCTGTGGTTGCCTGGGAAATTGCTAATTCATTTATGGAAAAATTTGCTGGAGACAGTATGGAAGAAATAAAAAATAGTTTTGAGAACTGGCAGGGAATTATAAAAAGCTTTACAGGAGGTTCCCATGAGTAAAGTTCATATAAATCTTGGTGATCGGTCCTACGATATTTTAATAGAAGAAAAATTACTCAAAAAAATTCCAGAAGACTTATTAATAGAAGAAAAAGGAAATCAGGCTGTACTTATTTCTAATGAGACAGTTTATTTGCTCTATGGAAAAAGTCTTTCTTTGGAATTAAAAGAAAAAGGCTTTCAAGTTTTTGAATATATTATTCCCGAAGGAGAAAGCTATAAATCCTGGGATATTGCAGGTTCAATTCTAAGCAAAATGCTGGAGGACAAAATTAGCCGAGATGCCTTTGTTCTTGCTTTAGGTGGCGGAGTTATTGGAGATTTAGCTGGTTTTGTTGCAAGTATCTATCATCGGGGGATCAAATTTTATCAGATACCAACAAGTTTGCTGGCTCAGGTTGACAGTAGTGTTGGTGGAAAAGTAGCAGTAAATCATGCGGCTGGAAAAAATATGATTGGCTCTTTTTATCAGCCACAAAAAGTATATATTGATACCCAGGTGCTTTTAACTTTGCCACCAAGAGATTGGAAAAGTGGTTTAGCAGAGGTTATTAAATATGGAATTATTAAAGATAAAAGTTTTTTTGAATATATAGAAAATAATGTTGAGAAAATAAAAGATAAAGATCTGAAAATTTTTGAATACCTTATTAAAAGATCTTGTGAAATAAAGGGAGAAATTGTTGAAGCCGATGAAAGAGAAAGTGGTATTAGAGCTTATCTTAATTTGGGGCATACGATTGCTCACGGAATTGAAACTATAACTGAATATGAATATTTCCGACATGGAGAAGCAGTGGCTGCTGGCATTAGTATTATTGCAGAAATTGCTTTTGAGAAGGGATATTTGCTGGAAAAAGATATGAAAAGAATTAATAATCTCTTTAAAAGTCTAGATATGGTATATAAGCTTCCAAAAATGCCGGGAGATATGTTTATGGATATTCTATATCTGGATAAAAAAAATCATAAAGGTAAAATGGTTTTGATTATTCCAGAGGAAATTGGAGTTGTTGAAAAAACAGAGAAGATTTCTGCGGAGGAATTGAAAAATTTCTTATTGAGCAAGGAGGTTTTACAGGGATGATTCAAAAAGGAATAAGAGGAGCAATAAGCGTTGAAGAAAATACAGAAGAGTCAATAATAGAAAATACAAAAATTTTATTGGAAAAAATTCTGGAAAAAAATGTTTTAGATATGGAGCATGTTGTATCAGTTGTTTTTTCTTCTACAAAGGATTTAACCAAAGTATATCCGGCAAAAGTCGCAAGAGAAGTTGGTTTTTCTTCAGTTCCTTTAATGTGTCTCCAGGAAATGTATGTAGAATATTCTTTGGAAAAATGTATTCGGGTATTAATAACAATCAATTGTGATAAAAAACATAAAATTAAGCATGTTTATTTAAAAAAAGCAGCAAAATTGCGTCCAGATATTGCCGATTAATAAATTTAAATTTCATTAATAATTATTTAACACTTAAGCCCCCTGCAAGGGGGCTTTTTCCATTGACTCGTCAGTCAGAATAATGTATCATTTCAAACTAGAGATTGACCCGTGAGTCGGGGAAGAAATATTTTTAAAGGAGAATTAAAATGAATTTCAGAAAAAAAGCGTTATCAGGACTAATAGTATTAATTATATTTTCCTTAATTAGTGGTTGTTCATCAAAAGAGCAGGTTGAGGAAGTTGTTAAAATTCCCGTAGAGGTATATGAAGCAAAAATGGAAACAATTACAAGAGAAATTATAATCGCAGGAATAGTTGAGCCAGAGGTTAGCGCTATGGTAATTCCTGAAATTGCCGGGGGTAAGAAGGTAACTGGCGTACCGGTGAAAGTAGGAGATTCTGTAAGAAAAGGAAATGTTCTTGCTTATCTTGATTCGGAAAGCACTGCTTTAAATTACGAAATTGCAGAAGCAACTTTTCTTGATGCAGAAAAAAATTATGAAAGAAATAAGGCTCTGCTAGATGCGGGGGCTTTATCAAAATCACAGTTTGAACAAATTGAAACTGGTTATTTGCAAGCTAAAAATGCCTTTGAACTTAGAAAAATTGAATTGTCTGCATACAGCGTAAAGAGCCCAATTGATGGAGTAGTTTCTTCTATTAATGTAACTACAGGCAATCTTGCTTCGGCTCAGTCACCAGTTGCTGTAATTAGCAAAATAGATAAGGTTTTGTTGAAATCAAATATTAATGAGAAAGAAGTTAATAATCTGATAACTGGTCAGGAAGTAACAGTTACAATTCCAAATATGGATAATAAAGAATTTACAGGCAGGATTAAAAGTATTGCTCCAACAATGGATATGCAAATTAGATCCTTCCCAATAGAAATAGAAATTGATAACTCGAATCTTGAGATACAGCCAGGAACATTTGCAAAGGCTTCAGTTGAAGTTGAAAGAAGTGAAAATGTAGTAGTTGTTCCTTCCCAGTCAGTAATAATAAGAGGTAATCAAGGAAAGGTTTTCTTAGTAGATGAAAATGAAACAGCTCAATCTGTAATTGTAACCACAGGTTTGAGCAATAATTTATTTACTGAAATCCTTTCTGGAGTTAATCCTGGAGATAAAGTTATTACAAGAGGTAATGATAATGTAATTATTGGAGATCTTGTAAGAATTGTGGAGCCAATGGAAAAGCAAGTAGAGGCTGCCCAGGAGGAGGCTGCTAAAGAATGAACTTATATAGAGGAGCAGTAAAACGTCCAATAACAATTTTAATGGTTGTTATTGCGGTTCTAATAATTGGTGGAGTGTCTTTAAGCAGACTGAGTGTGGATTTATATCCCGATATTGAGCTTCCCATTGTAGCTACAATAGTAAGTTATGAGGGTGTTGGCCCTGAGGAAATGGAACAACTAATTACCCGGCCAATAGAAGAATCGGTTTCAGGATTACCGGGAATAAAACAAGTAACCTCCACAAGCAGCCGGGGATCTACCATGGTTATAGCGGAATTTAATTATGGAACAGATATGGACTATAGCGAAATGAAAGTCAGGGAAAAGGTTGATACTGTAAAAAGTTTTCTTCCTGATGGCGCATCTTCCCCAATGGTAATTCGCTTTAACCTGGAAATGATGCCTGTAATGATGATGGGCGTTACTGGTGACCGGGAAGCCTATGAGATAAAAGAAATAACTGAGGAGAAAATCATTCCTTACTTAGAAAGAATAGACGGAGTTGCAAGTGTTGAGGTTAGTGGAGGTGAAACGAGAGAAATTCATGTTCTTGTTGATGCTTACAAACTTCAAAGTATGGGGCTGTCTATTTCAGATATTCAAGGTGTAATTGCAGCAGAAAATTCCAATCACTCATCGGGAACAGTAACTCAGGGGCAAAAGGATTATTTACTTAGAATAAAAAGCGAATTTGATAGTTTGGAAGATTTAGGAAATGTATTAATTCCTTTGAAAACTGGAGGAACCATTCAATTAAAATATGTAGCGGATATTGAAGATGCTTTTGCGAAAATGACCATGTATTCTTT
>RZYW01000033.1 GCA_009930175.1 Clostridia bacterium | reverse complement strand
ATCTACTTCTTATAATATATATTATGTAAACTAAAATATTATTTTTTCAGGCCAGTATTTAAACCAGCCTGAGATATTGATATATATGTCTTCTACCCTGTTATTTTATTTTTTGTTATATTCATCTAAATAGTTTTTAACAATATTACAATCTTGTAATTTTTGCTCATCTTTATCAACAGAAACACTTAAAGGAACTGCTTCAAGATAAATTACATCGTCAGTGATACCAGTAACAACAAAATTATATTCGTTAGTACCTGTTTCTTCTGCATAATTTAAAACCTGACCTAATTCCAAGTCACCTCTTTTTAAGTTGTTCAAATACTCTTCCTGGATATCTCCATGATGTCTTAAACCCTTGCGATCAATATAAAGTGGTTTTGGCATTATTCCTGTCCCCTTTTGAATTTATTTTATTTAAAAATTTAATATAACATTCCAATAAGATTATAACTTAATATCGAAACAAATGAAAACAAAATTATTCCTACTTTTAATCCTTTAATCCCTGTTACCAATACGTTTTTTAAATATAGTGAAAGACCCATGGATGTCATTGTCATTAAAAATAATTTACTGCTTAGATCCCCAAGAAATACTCCTGCTTTTTCAGGAACTACCCCTACACTGTTCAAAATCATTACAAGTAAAAATATAACTACATATAATGGAAAGGCCTGTATCCAGGCGTTTTTAACTGAATACTTTGTGGAACTGGTTTCTTCACCTTCATTATAAAAGTGTTTTGTGAAAATAACAGATAAAGGTATTAGCATTAAAACCCTTGTTAGCTTAACAACAGTACCTGCCTCCCCTGCTGTTTCTCCCATAGAAAAAGATGCGGCAATAGCATGAGATACTCCATGTAAAGAAATCCCTGACCAAATACCAAAAGCTGTTGGATTAAGTGGAAAATTATTAAGTGTTCCTAAAAATGAAAACAAGATAACTCCTATAGCACCTAAAAAACTTGTTATTGAGGCAGCTATAACTATGTCTTCTTTTTTAGCTTTCACAAGAGGACTTAGTGCCATAATAGCAGCTACTCCACAAATTCCAGAACCAATGCCAATTAAAAGGGAAGTTTTACTTTCCAAATCAAAGAATTTACCTAACCTCCACCCAAGGAATAATACAAGAGGAACAAAAAAGATTACCAGCAAGAAAGCTTTTACTCCTATAGCACTTAATACAGTAAAATTAAGCTTAAAACCAAGTAAAATTATGGCCAGTTTTATAACTTTATTCATAATAAAAGTTATACCAGGCTGAAATATTTCCTTAATTCCTATAGTGTTGTTAATTATTATACCCATAAATATAACTAAGGTAATAGTTTCAATCATAATAAATTTGTTAATATATGAAGATATGATACTTCCAAATATAACAATAAACATAACTAAAATAAATCCAGGTACCTTTTCTTTAAATGAATTCCAAATCATATAATAGCCCTGCCTCTTTAAGATTTAAAATCTATTATACAATAAAAAGAAAATATTTACTAAAAATAGTTGACAAAACCCTACAAAAACAATATGATATATAAAATTAAATAAAATCATCAAGAGAGATTGAGGGACAGGCCCTGTGAAGTCTCAGCAACCAACTGTTTATCAGTAAAGGTGCTAATTCCTGCAGAAAGAAACTATATTTCTTATCTGGAAGATGAAAGTATAAACCGGTGTATACTACCTTCTTCCAAATTTTAGGAAGAAGGTTTTTTATTTTAAAAATAATAATTAAAAATCAGGAGGAGTTAAAATGAGTATTAAAAATTGGAATATAGAAACTATTGCAGTACAGGGAACATATACACCAGATCAGACAGGGGCAAAAACATTACCAATACATCAAAGTGCTTCTTTTGACTTGGGAAATGCAGATAACGCAGCAGACCTTTTTGATTTAAAAGTTCCTGGAAATATCTACACCAGGATTACTAATCCTACTAATTCTGCTTTGGAAGAGAAAGTTACTTTATTAGAAGGTGGTATTGGTGCCCTGGCCCTCTCTTCTGGTCAGGCTGCAATTACTTTATCTATTTTGAACATATGTAACCCTGGAGATCATATTATTTCCACCAGCAGCTTATATGGAGGAACTTACTCTCTTTTTAAAAAGACATTTAAAAAGTTTTCTATTGATGTCTCTTTTGTTGACCAAGATGCACCTATAGAAATATTAAGAAATGAAATAAGAGAAAATACTAAAGCAGTATATGCGGAAACAATTGGGAATCCAAGCTTGCAAATACTTGATTTTGATAAATTTTCTAAATTGGCGCAGGAAGCACAGGTACCTCTAATTATTGATAATACTTTTGCCTCCCCTTACCTTTTCCGTCCCTTTGATTATGGAGCAAACATAATAATTCACTCAGGAACAAAATATCTTGGTGGCCATGGTAACAGTATTGCAGGAATCATTGTTGATGGCGGAAATTTTAACTGGGGAAATGGCAAATTTTCAGATTTTACAACTCCAGATGATAGTTATCATGGGCTTATCTATACTGAAGCTTTGGGAGCTGCAGCATTTATTGGCAAAGCACGAGTCCAGCTATTAAGAGATATTGGTGCTTGTCTGAGTCCTTTTAATGCATTTTTAATTCACACTGGTATAGAAACCTTGCACTTAAGAATGAATTGTCATTCTGAAAATGCATTAAAGTTAGGAAAATTTTTAGAATCAGCTAAAGAAGTAGAATGGGTTTCATATCCAGGTCTGCCCTCTTCCCCCTCTTATGAGCTCTACAAAAAGTACTTAAACAAAGGAGCTGGAGGTATGCTTACTTTCGGTATTAAAGGTGGTAAAGAAGCGGGAAAACGTTTCATTAATTCTCTTGAAATTGCTGGGATTGTTCCAAATGTTGGAGATGCTAAAACCCTTGTAATTCATCCTGCATCAACTACTCACCGGCAGTTAAGTGACGAGGACCTGGAAAAATCAGGAGTATCCCCTTCATTAATAAGAGTTTCAACAGGAATAGAAAATATTAATGACATAATAGAAGATTTCAAAAATGGACTGAAGATTTCTCAAAAGGGAAGTGATTAGAATGCCAGTAGTTATAGAAAAAAATTTACCTGCATTTGAAGAATTAAAAGAAGAAAATATTTTTATAATATCAAGCAACAGAGCTGAAACTCAAGATATTCGTCCTTTGCAAATTGCTATTGTAAATCTTATGCCAGAAAAAATAGTTACTGAAAAACAATTATTAAGGTTAATCGGTAATAATATAATACAAATCGAAATAACTTTTATTCATATGTCCTCCCATAATTCAAAGAATACGGAAAAATCTCATTTGGATACTTTTTACAAAACCTTTGAAGAAATAAAGGACAGAAAGTTTGATGGGATGATTGTAACTGGAGCCCCTGTTGAGCACCTTGATTTTGAAGATGTAGGTTACTGGAAAGAACTAACAGATATTTTTGAATATATTGAAAAAAACGTTACATCTACATTATTTATTTGCTGGGCATCCCAGGCAGCATTATATCATTATTTCAATATAGGGAAATATCAACTTCCCAAAAAGTTATTTGGTGTATATCAACATAAAACTTCAGTAACTCAGGAAAATTTATTTTTTGGATTTGATTATGTATTTAATGTCCCCCACTCCCGACACACAGAAGTTAGAAAAGAGGATATTTTAAAAGAAAAAAGTCTTGAAATCCTTTCAGAATCTGATGATGCCGGGGTCTATATTTCTGCAACAAAAGATCGAAAAAAATTCTTTCTTTCAGGTCATAGTGAATATGATTGTAATACTTTGGGAAAGGAATATTTCCGCGATAAAGAAAAAGGTCTTAATATAGATATACCAGTTAATTACTTTCCAGAAGATAATTACAACAATATTCCCCGAACATCCTGGAAAAGCAGCGCTAATTTACTTTTTAATAACTGGATTAATTACTATGTTTATCAAAAAACCGAGTATGATATTACAAAAATTGGATGTAATGTATAATGAATTCCCCTGCTTTATTTGCGGCAGGGACTTCATTTTTTTTATATAATTCCCTTGCTGAATCATCAGCTTTATCTGAAATGCTTCTAATTTCTATAAAAGGAATTCGGTTAATATAGCAAGTATGTGCTATAGCTCCTCCTTCCATTTCTACACATAAAGGATTGAATTTAGCCAGGAGATTACTTTTTTCTTCTTTCGAGGAAATAAAGGAATCTCCACTAATTATTTTTCCTGTATATATTTTATTAGATTCATTCCACATATTAGAAGCTTCTTTTGCTTTTTCTATAAGTAAGTTATCTGAAGGAAAAACAGAAATAAAGGGGAATACACCTGTTAATATATATTCTTCCACGTCATGATAGTTAACACTTTCAGCAATTACTAAATCAAAGATCTCAGTTTTATCAGTCATTGCTCCTGCAATTCCAGTGTTTATAATACAATCGGGATTAAAATTATTAATTAGAATTTCTGTACACAAAGCTGCATTAACTTTGCCGACACTAGTAATACCTAAAATTATCTCAAGATTCATAAAATAGCCATGGGAAAAACGATAACCTTTTATTTCCATAGTTTTTGTAATATTTATATTATCTTTAATATATTTCAATTCTCTTCCAAGTGCCCCAAGTATAGCTATTCTTCTCATTTAATTTCAACCCTTATGCCTTCTTCAAGATCTGATGAAGGTGCTGTAATAATTAATTCACCCTCAGAAATTCCTTCCAAAATTTCAATATTACGTTCACTTTCAATACCTTTTGTTATTTTTCTTAAATTAGCTTTATCATTTTCAACTACAAAAACATAATCTTCATCATTAATTTGAAAAATTGAATTTTCCGGAATGAAAATAACATTTTCTTTGCTTTCAGTAATTATTTTTAAATCAAGAACATATCCTGGTTTAATATTTTCATTTTCTTCAATAATATCAATTTTAACTTTTACTCTGTTTTGCTCTACGCCTAAGTCAGACATTTTGCTAAAAGCCATTGGATATATTTTACTAACCTGACCTTCTACATCAAAAATTTCTAAATTATTATTAGAAATTAAAACTTGATTTCCTTCTTTTATATCTTTAATTTCGCTTGTTAATACATCCGATTCAATATAAGTATTACCAGTATTTCCAACCATTACTAAGGGGGTTCCCGTTAATACGAAATCCTCTTTTTTTACATATTTATCTAAAAGGACTGCTTCAAGAGGAGATGAAATTCTTGTATTAGTATCACCAAGGGAGTTATTTAAAAAACTTAATTCTCTTTTTAAATTTTCCAGCCGGCCTTCTTCATTTTTTACTGAATTATAAAATTCTGTATATTCTCTGGGACTTAAAGCTCCCGCTTCCTTTAAGGTATTTTTATTTTCAAGTAATATATGGTTATCTTCAAGGTTTCTTTCTGCTATAGATATTTCTTCTAAAATTTTATTTCTTTGAAGAATGATGTTTTTAACTTCAGAGCTGTTAATATCTAAAATTTTACTTGATTTAGAAATGTTTTCTCCAACTTCAAAATATATATCAGAAATATATCCTGTAGCTCCAGCATAAATAATTTGTTGTTCAGAAAGGAATACTTCACCTGAATCTTCAATATATTTACTTAAATTTCCTCTTTGAGCCTGGGTTACAGTTACTTCAACTTTTTTATTTAAATTAGAGACAAACATGTATGTTGCTATTAGTCCAACAGCTAAAAGTGAAATAAGTAATATCTTTTTTTTATTCATATAGTAATCCCCCAATTAAGATGTTCTGCTTTTTAAAGCATCCATAAAATCAATTTGATATATTTTTTTCATTGTTGCAAGTTGAGCTATAACAACAAATATTACTGTTGCAATTGCAGTATAAAGGTATGTTGAAGGTTCTATAAGTAGCGGTATAGTCATAAGATCTTCTGATACAGAACTAATTATTCCTCCACACATGGCTCTACCTACAGGTATTCCAAGTAAAATTCCTAATATAGTCATAATACTGTTTTCTTTTGAAATCATACTATAAACATCTTTTTTTTCAAAGCCTAATACCCTAAGAGAAGATATTTCAAGACTTCGTTCATTTATATTAATAATTGTAACGTTGTATACGATTGCGAAACCAAGTATTGCTCCAAAAATCATCATTACTCCTACTGAATAGATTATCAGATCCATGTATTCCATAAAAGTGTCCATCATATCTCGGTTTGATTCTACTTTACCAATATATTTTATATCCTGAAGTTTTTCAATTACATCATCTTCAGAATTAATATAAACTCCAGTTACTAAATCCTTTTCTCCTAAAAGTGAACGGAAATAATCTATATCAATATACGCATTGGAACCAAGATATTGTTCGGTAATTCCAGAAATTTTAACTGTGATATCATCCTTTCCTGGAAGGTAATTATTTAGGGTAATTATGTCTCCTTTTTTTGCATTAAGATTTTTTGCAACAATTTCCGATAAAATAATGCCTTTTTCCTCTAAAAATATTGGAGTTTCTTCATTTTCTCTGAAATTATAAACCTTCGTATCTCTCTTTAAGGCTATAACGTTAATAGTTTTCTTTTTCCAGCCATTTTGCAGTTCAAAGGGATATTCAATTTTTGGTTCTATATGCTCTGAATCAACTATTTTTGATATATCTTTTATAATATTTTCGTTAAAAGGCTTAGAAAATACTACATTATAGTCCATTGTTTGGAAAACTTTATATTGAACATCAAAAAGAGTATTCCAAATAAGGGACATATACAATGGAACCATTGTGATTCCGTAAGTAAGGGAAATACCAAGTACCAAAATTATTGCTCTTTTTTTGTTCCTGAACATATTTCTAAAAACCATTTTCCAGGAAAATGTCAGTTTTTTCCAAAACAAAGAAATTTTTTCTATCCAGATTCTTCCCCCTACTTCTGGAGCTTCAGGTTTCATAGAATCTGAAGGCATTATTTTTAAAACTTTTCTTGTCCCAAAATATCCAGCTATAATGCAAAAAACGATTGTAAGGGTAAATCCATAAAAAAAATAGCGATAATGGAGCTGAGTTTCAAGTATGGGGATGTTCATATACATAATATAAAGATTAGTAAATCCAGCCGCTATAGGAATACTTAATATTATACCTATTACTGATCCTGCAATTCCAATTAAAACCGCATACTTTAAGTAATGAAGTAATACTTCAAAATTGCTGTAACCTATAGCTTTTAAAACCCCAATAGAAATTCTGTCATTATTTACAAGTCTCATTAGCATAATATAAATAATTACACCTGCTACACCTAAAAATAGAATTGTAATTGAAACAGACATACTATCTAACTGATTTAATTCCTGGTTCATTATACTGTTACTAAGCTGATTATCCTTTTTGATAGTTCTTATTAATCCATAGGGTTCCAGATAATCTTCAACATCTTCTATCACTTCTTCTAGATTACTGTTTTCATAATCATCTAGTTTAATTACAACCTCATTAAAGCTTGCCTGATATCCTAAAATATTTTGAGCCATTTCTTCAGAAATATATAGTATTCCAAATTTATCAGGAGCAGGTAATAAATTCATTTCATTTTCCATTAGATATATGTATTCTGGATTAGCTATAATTCCTGATACAAAAAAATTATATTCCTTTCCAGCAATAACTGGTGTAATTCTATCTCCAACTTTAATATTCCTGGCCGTAGCAAATTGCTGTAATACAGCAACTTCATTTATTTTTTCAGGGTGCTTTTCCCCTTCAATTATATAATTTTCATTTAATATATTTTCTTCTTCAGGAATGGATATTAATCTTACCCGTACTTTTTCATTTTGATTATCAACTTTAAAAAGGACATCTGTTCTTACTCTTCCTTGAGCCTTTGAAACCCCTGGTATAGATTCTAAGCCTTCTATTGCACTTTGAGGTATCCTAACTACTTCTGTAAACAAATCAGGGAAATTGGTCATCTCATAAAAAGTTTCCAATGAAACAGATAAATTATCGCTTACCATATTCATAGAAATAAATATGGCTAAAGCTATTATGACCATTAAGGTTATAGATATAAACTGGCCCTTTGTACTTTTAATTTGTCGAAATAAGCGAAGGTTTAGTTTTTTCACTACCATTCTATCCTTTCAGGATCCATTGGATTTTCATTTTTTATATCTTCAACAATTTCGCCACTTCTCATTTTCAAAACTCTGGTAGCCATTTCACCAATAGCAATATTATGAGTAATTACAATTATTGTCTTTTTGTGTACTTCATTTACTTTTTTTAGTAATGCCAGTATTTTTATTCCAGTTTTAAAATCTAAAGATCCTGTTGGTTCATCACATAGAAGCAAAACGGGATTTTTGGCAATTGCTCTTGCTATTGCAACCCTTTGTTGTTCTCCTCCACTCATTTGAGATGGAAAATGATCTGTTCTGTCACCTAACCCAACCTCATTTAAAATTTCATCAATATCAAGAGCATCATCAGTTAGCTCTGTTGCCAGTTCAACATTTTCTCTTGCAGTAAGATTTGCCATTAAATTAAAAAACTGAAACACAAAACCAATGTGGTTTCTTCTGTATAAAGTTAATTCTTTATCATCAAATTTTGTTATTTCTTTACCAGAAACGAATATTTTCCCTTCAGAAGGATGGTCCATACCTCCTATGATATTTAAAAGAGTACTTTTACCTGACCCGGATGGCCCAAGTATTACAATGAACTCACCATCATATATTTCTAAAGAAACGTTATTTAGTGCAGTTACTTTAACTTCTCCCATTTGATAAAATTTACTAATATTCTCAACTTTTAATATCATATAATATCTCCTCAAAAAAAAGTTCCTGTTATTTTTAACAGGAACTCTAAAATCAGTAAGTACAAGGTTCTTCCTCACCGGTTAGAACTCTTAAAGCCCCTTCTGCTAAAGCTTCCATTTCTTTTTCTCCTGGAATAACTATAACCTCACCGAGGAAACTTACCCTCTCCTTTATTAAATTAATCATTAATGAATCGTTTGCTATACCACCAGTAAAGATAATAGCGTCTATTTTTCCTTTCAATACTGTTGCAGCAGCGCCAATTTCCTTAGCTGTTTGATAGGCCATAGCTTTATAAATTAACTCACTTTTCTTATCACCTTTTTCAATATTAGCAACTACTTTTCGGGCATCATTTGTATTCAAGTATGCTACAAGCCCACCGTTTCCATTAATTTTTTTATACATTTCTTCTTCAGTATATTTTCCTGAATAACATAGTTTTACAAGATCATGAACAGGAATTCCTCCTGATCTCTCAGGGGAAAATGGTCCTTCACCATTTAGTGCATTATTAACATCAATTACCCGGCCTTTTTCATGGGAACCTACTGAGATTCCCCCACCTAAATGCACAACAATTAAATTAAGATCTTTATATTTTTTGTTAATACTTTTAGCATAATTTATTGCAACAGCTTTTTGATTTAATGCATGAAAAATGCTTATTCTTTCCACTTCCGGCATACCGGAGATTCTGGCTATATCTTCCATTTCATCAACTACAATGGGATTTACAATATATGAAGGAATATTACATTCCCTGGAAAAATCATAGGCTATCATTCCACCTAAATCTGCAGCATGTTCCCCAAACCTGTTAGTTTTAAGGTCTTCAAGCATTTGTTCATTAATTAGGTAAGTCCCTCCTTTTATAGGACGAAGCAAACCTCCTCTTCCAACAATAGCATCTAGACCACATTTTAAAATATTTTGTTCTTCAAGGTATTCGTGAACTATTTTTTTTCTTAACTCCAGCTGATCAGAAATTTTATTATATTTTTTTAATTCTTCTGCTGGGTGGAATAAGTTTTTTTCCAATATTTTTTTATCATTTTCAAATAGAGCAACTTTTGTTGAAGTTGACCCTGGATTAATAGTAAGAATTTTATAGTTTGTTATAACCATCACCTGTTTCTAATAAATATTTAGCGAATGCTATTGAATTATATTTACCAAATTCATTATCAGATCTGGAAGTTAATACTACCGGTTTTTTTCCACCTACTATTACACCAGCATGTTTTGCCCCAGAACAAAAAGCTAAAGCCTTATATAATATGTTTCCAATTTCAATATTTGGCACCATTAGAATATCTGCATGCCCTGCAACAGGGTGGTCGATACTTTTAATTTTTGCTGCTTTTTCAAAAATAGCATTGTCTAAAGCTAAAGGACCAGCAACAATAGAATTTTTTATTATTCCTTTTTCATTCATTTCTTGTAGCGCTCTTGCTTCAACAGTTTCCGGCATTTTTGGATTTACTTTTTCTATGGCAGCAAGTACTGCTACTTTGGGTACCTCTACACCCATTTTTCTTGCAACATCCACAGCATTATCAATTATTTGCCTTTTTTGGTCTAAATCTGGATCTATATTCATTGATGCATCTGTTACAAATAAAATTTTCCCATAGCTGTCAGGGTTGAAAACTGCCACATGGCTAAGGAGTTTATCCGTTCTCATTCCAAACTCGGGCTTAAGATATGCTTTGAGAATTACAGAAGTATCAATTAAACCTTTCATTACAAAATCAGCTTTTCCCTCTGCAACTAATTGAACCGCTTTATCGCAAGCAGCCTGATCATCTTTAATATCAATTATTTCCAGAGAACTAATGTCAACATCATCTTCCTCAGCGGCATGCATAATTCTATTTTTATCACCAACAAGTATTGGTATAGCAAGTCCGTCTTTTTGAGCCATTAAAGAGGATAAAAGTGATGATGCGTGGTATGGGCAAGCTACAGTTAGTTTCTTAGGACCTGTAGATTTCGCTATATCTATCATTCTTAAAAATTCTTCTTTCATATTTTACAACACCCTTCAAGTTAATTATGTTTCATAAGAGATTTATACCCATTTTTCATTAAAGGGAAAAGTAAAGGAATAAAGAAGTACTATTCTGAATATTCAAAAATCTCACCCAATTTGAGTGAGATTTTTTATTTTATATAATATTTAAATAATTTTCATATGCAAGTACTACGATCATAAAAGTAATTTCTGGTATAGCTGTTTCATCGAAGCAGTTATTATCTTTCAAATATTTCCCAATATTATTTGCTATTTCTTGAAGATATAAAGAATAATTTTCATCATATAAGTTTCTTTGCCCCAAAAGTGAAATGAGTTCAAAAACACTATTTACCATATCTAATTTAAATAAGTCTTCTTCAACCCAGTTCCCAGATGCTTCAAAGCTAAATGAATGTTTTTTAATTGAATAAGATAATTCAAACAAAAACCTTATATCATCCAGGGAAGCTTCTTCCTCATTAAACGGTACGATTTCCCTTTTTTCTTTTTTTAATGCTTCAATATCTCCACTTTTTAATAAATACAAAAAATTGGCGAAAGTGTCACCATGAACTGTATTTTGAGTTTCTAAAAATATTTTTAATACATAATCTGCAAAAGCAAGACCCTGTAAAAAAACAGGATCAAAAATTCCTTTATTTTCTTTATAATCAAAGAAATATTCTTCAGAGTAACCATACATACCAATTTCAAAGCTAATAATCCCGTTATTTGTATTCATGAACAATCTCCAATCTTTTTGTTAAAATCTTTTTATTTTTTTCATTTCTATCCCATTATATAAATGACCTCTGTTTTTACCTTCTTTTTTTGAAAGATACAAGGCTTCATCAGCTTTGCTAATTAATTCATCAACCGTTGAAGGATTTTCAAGATTCAAAGTTGCCGCTCCAATACTAACTGTTTGTATCTTATCTGGCCCAAGGAATTCATTTTTTATTTTTAATAATTCAAGGTTCTCAAAAATATCATTAATAATTTTTTGAATTTCCTCTTCTCCCACTCCTAAAAAGGCCATTGTAAATTCATCTCCACCATAACGGCCGGTAATCCCAGAGAACCTTTCTGTTATCTTCCTAAGAATTTTTCCGATTTTATAAAGAACAAGGTCTCCTGCCTGATGGCCGTAATAATCATTATATTCTTTAAAATAATCTATATCTAAAAATACAAAGGAAAACTTTAAATTACCTTTAATTGCAGTTTCGTATTTAACATTAAGGATATCCATGAACCTTTTTCTGTTAAGAACTTTTGTTAAGAAATCTGTACTTGATACCATTAAAGTTTCTTCTAGCCTTAGGTCAACCTGACGTTTTTTATTTATTAAATACAATACTAAAAAAAGTAAAATTAAATTGCCAACACTAAGTCCGCCTATAATATAAAGATTATCATTTGTGAACATAAATAAACGATCCAGGAATAAATCGGCACATATTACTCCTTCAACATTTCCATTTTCAGAAATTATAGGAATATAGGATGATAAATATGAACCCCATTCATCATTATTAATAAAAACTTTCTCTTCCTTATTTTCATAAACCTGAAGTAAATCTTCTTTCAACACCGTGTATCTGTCTTCATCAACATACCAGTTACCCTCAGTATCTTCAAGTCTGGTTTCATCATCTACAACGGCATCCAGATAGTATATTACATTTAAAGGTGTTCCGGGAGGTGCTCCATAATATGCTGCATTTTCTTCTGTTACATAATATTTTACTTTTTCTTCTGGTAAAATTTTTTGAACATATATGTATTTTATATCTGAAACTGACATTATTTCTCTAGCTTTTTTTTCAAAAGAAAGATTACTTTCATCTTTTAATAATTCAATAAAATCTAAAGAAAGTAGCCTTTCTGTTTCTTCTTCCTCAAAGTTTACTTGATGTTTTAAAGAAATTGCAGCAATTGTTGCTTTACTCCCAAGTTCATCAACTGCATGCCTGTTATATGTAGTATAAAAATAGTAGTAACTAAAAAGAACAGAGATAACCCAGGTAGTTAAAAGTATTAATCTGATAGAGTTAATTCTTTTTGAGTTCATTACCATCCCTCATTCTTTATGGCTATTGAATTTAATTATATAGCAGATTGTTATTCTCTACAATTAAAAGAAAAAAATCTTAGAAATTGGAAGATTTTTACTTCCAATTTCTAAGATTTCAGGAGCAGATCTTTCTACTTACATTCTAATCAACAAGTTTTTCTTGAGTTGACTTGTATTTCGCTGTTTCAGTTTCATTTATGACAATCTCTATTGTATCGCCCTCTTTGCCGTTAAAAGGAACTAACTCAATTGGAAGATTAACATAAGAACGACTTGGAAGCTGAATAATAGCAAAACCTTTCTCTAAAGTATCTATTCTCCCTTTCATTACCAAAAAAGACCTTTTTTCTTTTTCGTTAGCTCTATTGGCTCTCTTCCCTTATCCTTATAACATCTAATTTCTATGATGTCCTTAGGATGAATGTTAGCAGGCAGAACTCGCTTATCAACAAGAATGCGCTGGCTGTTTCCTAGAGCAACCTCTGCGCATTTTTCTTCCACCCTCTCAATAGTACCCTGCATAATCTCATCTCCTTATGAGATCCGCTCCTATTATATCTGCAATTATTAGTATGACTATAATTTTAAAAAATTCAAGTGTTTCGAAGTTCTTTTTTTAATATCCTCCAATTTGGAAGGTATTTATCCATAAAACTATAAAATCTTTTATTATGATATCTTTCTTTTAAATGAATCATTTCATGTACAATTATATACTCAAGGTACTTTTCTTCTTTTAGAGCTAAAGATAAATTTATGCAAATTCTCCCTTTTTGAATATTGCAACTTCCCCATCTGGTTTTCATTTTTCTCGTATACCATGAATTCACATTAACATTCATAATTTCTTCCCATTTAGAAATATATCCAGGAACTTTATTCTTCAAATATGTTTTCGCAATTTCAGTTTCTTCTCTGCTCCATTCTTTAAAATTAAGGGTTTTTCCAGACATCTTATTTTGAGCATTTTTTATCCAATGATATTTTTTGTTAATAAATAAATTAATATCATTTTGGGAAATACTTCTTGGAACAGAAAGGTTTACCCTCCCATCAGGAGGATAAACCCTTAAATATATATTCTTAATATTTTTTTTAGTTACTAAGATTTCCAGATCTTCATATTGAAATTTACTTGTCAAAACCTTCATCCTTTTCAGTTATTTTTATATTTTTCTTGTACCATTTTCAATGCATTTTCTTTTATATCTTTATAAATACTTTTACCATGGGTATCCATGCTGACAACTAAAGGCCCAAACTTAACTGCATCCAGTTTCCATAATGCTTCGGGCATAGCTAAATCAAGCCACTCCACTCCAGATATTTCTTTAAATCCTTCTGTTGTAGTTACACCACAGCCGGGAGGTGCCTGTAAATAAACATACCCGTATTTCCCTGCATTTTCAATAGTTTTTTCTAACATGCCACCTTTACCCACGATTGCCTTAACTCCCAGCTCCCCAACAAGCTCGGAATATGGCTCCATCCTTACACTTGTAGTAGGACCAATAACAATAAGATCCCAGCTGTCTCCATTTTTTTTCGCAACTGGTCCAGCATGGAAAATTACTGAACCATAAAAATCAACTGGATACTCAGAATTATTTTCATAAAATTCTTTCATCCTAAGGTGTGCCATGTCCCTTGCCGTATAAATCATACCTTTTAAATATACTACATCACCAATATTCAAATCTCTGATATCTTTATCTTTTAATGGAACTTCTAATATTTTTTCACTCATATAATATATCTCCTTTTAGAATATTTTCTCTACCTTACCATTTGGGAAAATGCGAATTCCCCCTCTTCTTCCAACCCAGCAATGGAAGTTTATAGCAACTGGAGCAATTGCTGTATGCGTATGCGCACCCGCAACTTTTACTGCAAGAGCTGATGTTTTTCCACCTGTCCCTGCAGCTCCAATCCCAAGAGAATTTATTTCTTCTAAAAGTTCTCTTTCAAGTGGTCCATATATTTCATCCTCATTCCAATCATTCCAAGGTCTTACACTTATTGCTTTTCGGCTTAATTTTGCTGCCACATCCATTTGTCCCCCAATACCTATTCCGATTCCATAAGGAGGGCATGGTTTTCCTCCTGCATTTATTACTGTTTCTAAAATAAACTTTTTCAAACCTTTAAGATCCTTACCAAGCATTGGAGTTGTCATTATTTTAACTTCATTACCAAGTTCTGCTCCACAACCTTTAAAGCTAATAATAACTTCTAAAAATTCTTGATTTGGTATATAGTCAAATTCAAAATTCGGAACACCATCCCCAGAATTGTTTCCACTGTTCTCTCTGGTTAAAGGATGAACAATACTTGGCCTTAAGAGCCCATCTTCAGTTGCTTTAACTAGTGATTCACCAATTATTTCTTTAATATTACCAGGTAAAGTTTTGTCCCCAAAGGATATGTATACTGTTGGATACCCAGGTGACTGACATACAGGCTTTTTATATTTCTCTGCTTTTTCAACATTGTCTATCATTGTAGCCAGCATGCTTTTCCCTGTTATGTTATCTTCCTTCTCATAAGCGTTTTTCATTAATTCCTTTACATCATCAGAAATAGTAATTACTGAGCCTCTGATTAAGGCTTCTATTTCTTTTCTTAATAAATTCTGATCTAGCAAAAAAATCCCCCCT
>RZYW01000111.1 GCA_009930175.1 Clostridia bacterium | reverse complement strand
GGAATTTCACCACCCATGCAGGCACTTGTAGCAATTAAACCTTCATGATATTGTTCGATTAATTCAGTATCAATTCTTGGTTTGTAATAGAAACCCTCCAGCCAGGCTGCGGATACTAATTTAATAAGATTTTTATATCCCTGCATATTTTTGGCAAGCAAAAGAAGATGATATGACTTATCTTCACGACCACCATCTTTTTCAAACCTGCTTCTTGGGGCAACATATACTTCACATCCAATGATAGGTTTAATATCATATTCTTTGCATAATTTATAAAAGTCGATTACTCCATGCATTACCCCGTGATCAGTTAAAGCAACGGCAGGCATGCCTAGTTCTTTTGCTGTTTTAACCATTGATTCAAGCTTACAGGCACCATCAAGAAGGCTGTAGCAGGAGTGATTGTGCAGATGAACAAAACTCATATTATCCGATCCTTTATCTTTTTTACCATTATACTAAAAAAGGTCCTGCATTTATACAGGACCTTAATTTTTTAATATAATATTTACTTTTTTACCATTCTTACTGTAGCTGTTGCTTTTGCTTTTAATTTTTCTTCAGAATAAAGTTCAACTTCAAGAACTGCAGACTTTTTGTCTAATAGCAAAATTTTTGTAAAAACTTCCACAAATTCTCCAACCTCAATTGGTGCAAATTGATAAAGGCTGAAAGCTTCTGTCTGAGTATTCCAGCGAAATTGCTTTTTAATTGCAATATATGATGCTGTGTGAAGAATCATTGTCAAAACTCCAGTACTGGCAGTTTCTGATTCATTAACCATAAATTGAGTAATCTCACCAAATATTTTTATTCCATCTTCATATTCACCAAGTTTAAAACCGCTGAGAGTAAGATTATCAATTGTTTCTCCAAATTGTGGTTGCTTTTGCAGTTGCTGGAATGAATTTAAAATATCCTGCCTGCTTACAACACCAAGCAAATTATTATCGTCATCCGTAACAGGAATTAACTCAAAACTTTCCCAAATTAGAAGTCTTGATAAATGAGTTACAAGATTATTAGGCTTTGTGGTTAGGACATTTTTATTCATAACCTTATCTATAATTTCTTTTTTGCTTTTTCCTGCAACATCAATTGCTGTAATTATACCCACTACTTTATTGTGGCTATCAATAACCGGGAATCGGCTGTGTCCTGTTTTCTCTGCAAGTACATGCCAGTCATTCACACTTTGCTCAGGTTTAAGATAATATGGATTATCAATCATAATATCTTCAATTCTTATTAACTCTTTTATTTTTAATCTTTCACTAACTGCATTATTAATTAATGTTATTGCAATAAATGTTTCATATGGACAATAAACTAAAGGGATATTTTTCTCAATAATTTGTGCCATAAGTTTTTCATTAACAGAAAAACCTCCCGTTAGAAGCATAGGAACTTCAAGCTTAACTGCCAATTCTTGTAGCTCTTGGTTATCTCCAATTAAAAAGAGGACATTTTGATTCAAATATTTCAATAAAGTTTCTTTGCTTGATGCTCCCACTATAAAATTATCTGGAACAAATCCCAGCTTATTATGACCGGAAATTATTTCACCCTCTACAATAAGAGCAATCTCTCTTAAACTTAAATCCTCAAGTTCTTTTTTATCATCTTCTATTCTTATTGTTCCAACTTTTGGAATAGAACTAACCCAGCCTTGATTTTCTGCTTCTTTAATTGCCCTGTATGCAGTTCCTTCACTTACATCCAGCTCCTTCGCAATTTGACGCACAGAAACTTTTGATCCAATTGCCAGATCTCTTATATATCTTAATATCACTTCATGTTTGGTAAGGCCCAAACAAATCACCCCATCAACTGTATTTGCTTTACATATAAAATGATTTCTGTTATAAAACAGAAATCATCTAATTAGAATATACTTTATTTATTTATTTTTAGCAATATCTTTTCTTGATGAGTATCCAAAACTTCCTGCTGTTATTATTAAAAGGCTTAAAATCATACCTACATAAAGGGGATCTAAGACATCGCTCTTGAATATCGCCCACAATATTGTAGCCAGGGGAGCTGCTCCAATTGCAATTATTGCAGCCTTTGGCCGAATGTGCTCTTTAAAAAATAAAGCTCCTATGAGAGGGAAGCAGATGGTTGCTCCTCTAAGTCCCATTGATAAGAAACTCCATTGAAGTATCAGAGAATTCATATTCCCCACGGCAAAAACCAAAGTCAGTCCAGTAACAAGAATTATTGAAATTCTGCTAAAAAACAGTACTTGTTGATCGGTAGCATCTTTTTTTATTATCCCTTTATAAATATCCCGGCTAAGCATTGTAGCAACTCCAAGAACTAATCCAGCTCCAGTACCTACAACGGAAATAAGAAGAGTGGCCAGAACGATACCTCCAACCCAATCTGGAAGATAAGTTAAGATAAATAAAGGCAAAGCCTCTTTTGGGGTAATGGCAGGAAAGTTCATTTTCATATACAATCCAACCAGAATTCCACCGATTCCTAAAGGAGGAATAAGTAAACCGGATATAATTGCTGCCTTTTTTGATTCATGATATGTAGTACCACTAAACATTGCCTGTAAATATGTTTGTGTCGATAAAACTCCAACAATAAGTGAAAAACCTGCCGCTAAATCTACTGCGACTCCTCTTCCAAATAAACTAAAATTAGGGAAAGGATCTAAATTTCCAGTATAACCAGAAAGGCCGCCGGCATTACTTAAAGCAAGAAATCCAACAACAATCATTGAAAAATAGATAAGAGCTGTTTTTAGAATTCCTACCATGCCAGTTCCCATTACTCCACCAAAAATTACATAAAAGATAACTAAAAGAACCGAAATCACCGCGGCCAGAAATGCATCCATATTAAAAATTGCTGTTAACAAGGCAACAGAAGATAGTATCTGACCGATTATATTTAGAAATATTCCTATAGATGAAAAAATACTGGCTAAAGGGCTTGCCTGTCTTCCATAAACCTTGGCAAGAAGTTCTGGATTTGTTGTGGCTTCACTTTCTCTTAAGGGTTTTGCAAAAAAAGCTCCCAGGATTATTAATGCAATGCCGGCTCCCAAAGTAAACCACCAAGCGCTTACACCATATGTATATGCAAGTTGAGCCGTTCCCACTGTTGATGCTCCACCGGCTATTGTTCCAACCAAAGTTCCTATTAAAAGAGGTACACCTACATTTTTCCCTCCTACTGCGAAATCACTGGCATTTTTAACACTTTTAATTGAATATACTCCCAGTGCCGCAACTCCCAAAACTGTTATTACAATACTTATAATATGTGTGATTGATAACATGTTGATCCTCCCCTGTGGATAACCCGCGGAAAATAGAAGCGTCCCCTAATCCGCGGGG
>RZYW01000110.1 GCA_009930175.1 Clostridia bacterium | reverse complement strand
AGACGAAGCTCAAGGAGAAGATAAGGTTTATAACAAGTCAAAACAAGGTATTTCAGTTGCTATTCTTGTAATTGTAATTGTAGTTATGGCTTTTGGAAAGCAATTACCAGGCTTCTTAAATATGCATTTAGCGATTGCTGCTCTTGCAGGTGCGCTATTAACAGTGCTGTTCAAAGTAGTTCCTGAAAAACAAGCTTACAGATCAATTGACTGGACAACAATTTTCTTATTCGCTGGTATGCTTCCATTAGCAGATGCTATGAATAAGACTGGTGCTGGTAAATTAATTGCAGATATGGTTGTAGGATTAATGGGAGATAGCCCAAGTCCATTTATTATTATGACTGCTATGTTCTGGTTAACAGCAATTTTAACTCAGTTCATGTCAAATACAGCAAGTACAACATTACTTGCTCCAATTTGTTTAGCTATTGCCAATACTATTGGTGTTAGTCCACATGCTATTCTTATTGTAGTAGCGATGGCAGCATCTTGTGCATTTGCAACTCCAGTAGGAACACCTCCAAATACATTGGTATTAGGACCAGGTGGATTTAAGTTTAATGACTACATTAAAGTTGGTACTCCGTTATTGATAGTAGCTTATGCTGTTCTAATGGTGGTTGCTCCAATTTTCTGGCCACTGTAAAATAAATTTTTTAATTTTTTTAGCGCCTCTTTTTTGGGGCGCTTTTTTCATTGTTGTCACTTTTTTAAACAATCTTACCAAGACTTGAAAAATAACGAACAGAATCAACGTTTAAGGAAATAAAAAGTGAACACGCAGGAGGTTACTTAAAAGTGCCTCTAAAAATCTTTTAGAATAAAAAATAGAAAGCTTAAAACGGACGTGAGGGCAAAAGGTTGATGCTTAAAATAAGTGTTGACTTTTAATCGTTAAGATAGTAAATTCTACTTGTGAGAATAAAATGCTTTGAAAACAGAATACGAAACTTTTCCCCTTAAGGGGTAGCGTAGTATTTGACCGGGCGTTTTAGGTCAGTTTTTTTATACATACTTTTATCAGGCTGAATGCCTGGATATATTTTTTTGAGAATTTAGAATAAAAAAGACTAATTTTTAATATTAACATAATTTTTTACTTTTAATCAAATTCTGCTGAGAGTTCGGCAGATGTTTATAAAATAATAAAAGTTAGGAGGGTAGATTATAGTTAACCAACGATCAATCACAAAGATCAGTTAAGATTAGCATTTCAATTTTAATTTGGAGGGTAAATGATGAAAAAAACATTAGCACTTATTTTATTGATTACATTTATTTTTAGTTTTGGTTCATTAGCTTTTGCTCAAACAGCAGAACAAGCGCCAGCACCAGCTGCTGCTGAAGAAAAAACTGCAGAGCAAATTGCGGCTGAAAAGCAAGCTGCTGAAGAAGAAGCAGCGAAAAAAGCTGAAGAAGAAGCAAAGGCAGCGGCTGCTGCAGCAAAAAAAGCAAAAGATGCTAAAATTACATTAGTAGTTTTAGCGGTTGCAGCATTTTTCTTTATTACTGAATTAATTCCTCTTGCAATCACTGCAATGTCAGTTCCAGTAATTTTAATACTTACCAAAGTATTGACTGCTGCTCAGGGTTTTGCTGGTCTTCAAGATTCAAACGTAGTACTTTTTGCGGGGATGTTCGTAGTTGGGGCATCACTATTTGAAACAGGTGTTGCGAAAGCGATTGGTGACAAAGTTGTAGGAATGGCCGGCGGAAGTGAAATCGGTCTTACTGCAGGTGTATTTATTCTTGCAGCTGGTTTATCATCAGTATTAAGTAACACAGGTACAACAGCAGTATTACTTCCAGTGTGTATAGGTATTGCAAACTCAGCTGGCTGGAACAGAGGAAGAATCTTAATGCCTCTAGCATTAGCTGCAGGTCTTGGTGGTACATTATCACTAGTTGGTACACCTCCGAACTTAGTTGTTAACGGTGTATTAGGAACTGCTGGATTAGAACAGTTCGGTTTCTTTGAGTTTGCCTTAGCTGGTGGACCAATGACTATTGCTGGTGGTATTTATCTTTTGACAATTGGTAGAAGATTGATTCCTGACAGAAAAGTTGAAGATGATGGCTCAACTCCTGCTGCTGATGAGAATAAAGTTCATAATAAAACGCACCAAATGATTTCAATAGTAATTTTATTAATAGTTGTTATCGTAATGGCGTTTGGCAAAAAATTACCAGGTATGTTAAATATGCCTTTACACGTTGCATCAACAATTGGTGCTCTTGCTTGTGTACTTACAGGTATTGTTAAGGAAAAACAAGCTTATAGATCAATTGACTGGACAACAATCTTCTTATTTGCTGGTATGCTTCCATTAGCATCAGCGATGAACAGCACTGGCGCAGGTAAAATGATTGCGGATATGGTTGTTGGAGCTTTAGGCGAAAACCCAAGTCCATTCGTAATTATGTCAGCTATGTTCTGGTTAACTTCAATCTTAACTCAGTTCATGTCTAACACTGCAAGTACAACCCTTCTTGCTCCAATCTGTTTAGCAATTGCTGATGGAATTGGCGCAAGTCCACAGGCGATCCTTATGGTAGTAGCAATGGCGGCATCCTGTGCCTTCGCGACTCCAGTAGGAACACCTCCAAACACATTAGTATTGGGACCAGGTGGATTCAAGTTTAATGACTATATTAAGGTTGGCGTACCTTTATTGGTAATCTGTTATGCAGTATTAATGGTAGTTGCTCCAATTTTCTGGCCTCTATAAAACATCTTTAACAGCGCTTCTTTTCAGAAGCGCTGTTTTTTGTTTTAAGAGAATAAAAATGCAAAGCGCAGGAATAGACTAGAGAAAAAAGATAAGTAATGCTTAAAATGGACAATAAAAAACTTAAAATGGAACTCAGAGCTGAAGAGGAATTATAAAAACAAGAAAAAAGTGTTGACAATTATTCTGTGGGGTAGTAAATTTAACTTGTGATTGAAAGTTAATAAGTTGTTAATAAATTGGTTAGCTAAAAAAAGAATACTGGTGATTGCAGAAAAATCTGTTTATTTGGTAGTTTGAAGGAACAGGAAAATTTCTGTACAAATCTGTATGCTGACCAAAGGATATTTTGAGTCGGCATTTTTTGTTTAATGATACATATTATTTTTGTTGGTTACTATAGGTGAAAAGGGGTCACTTTAGACCCTTAAAAAATTTTTCTTCAAAAGTATAAAAAAACCATAACTTTTAATTATAACATAAAGTATGGTTATAATAGAATTTTGTTTTGTAAAAAACAAAATATATTTTTGACTGGAATGGAGGTGTGGTGTCAAAAAAGTCAGCATATAAAAATTCGAGGAGGAAAAAATTAAATGAAAAAAACACTAGCACTTATTTTATTAATTACATTTGTTTTTAGTTTTGGTTCATTTGCTTTTGCTCAAACTGCAGA
>RZYW01000109.1 GCA_009930175.1 Clostridia bacterium | reverse complement strand
CCTCCTTAAATGCAAATGATTTGCATTTGATAGTATTAGATTATCTTGATTGTGGTCCTTTGTCAATAAAAAGAGTCTTGTTCAAATGAAGAACAAGACTCTCAATTATTATAAAAAATTTATTCAGCTAACATAGGTATTGTTGAACCTGCTTTTGGCATAGAATATACTAAACCTGTTGAAATTTTAGCTTTTGCCATTTCTAAGGCTTCATCAATATCTTTTGCTTTTTTAACCTGAAGTATTTTTGCCTCATCTTCTGAAATTCCATCGCTAACTATAATAACTTCTGCTTTACTTAAACTTTGTGCCCAAAGAAAAGCTTTATGAGCTCCTACACGGAAAGGTAGTTTTGCAAATTCTTCAAGAACTTTTTCTGGAGTATCTCCAAGATTCATTGTTTCAACAAAAAGATTAGAACCAATTCCTTCAACACATTCAGCACAAAGAATTACAGTCCCACCTTCTTTTACAGCAAGAGCTGAATGAAGAAGAGCTTTTTGAGCCTGATACATGTTTATATCTTTTGGATAACCCCCTGCACTTGCGATAACAACATCTGCTTCTTTATCAATTGCAACTTGCAGAGCAGTTTTTGCAGCTTCCACACCAACCTTGTGGGCTAAGAAAACATCACCAAAAACAGCTTTAACTATTTCTTTTTTACTATTAAGCACAACGTTAAAAATTAAATCAAGCTTTGCAACTCTTCCTATCTCATCAATATCTTCTCTTAAAGGATTTCCTTCAAGAATCCCAAGGCTGGCTCCCGGTTTAGTAAGCATAAAATGGTTTGTGTTAACAAGATCTACTCCTGCCATGCCAATACTTACTCCCTTTGCTCCCCCGCTAAATCCCGCAAACTGATGAGGATCAATTACTCCCAAAGAGATTTTCAGATCTGATTCATAATATTCTTTGTTAATATGAATTGGAGTTCCCTTAGAAGTTGTTCCAAGATTAATTAATTTAGAAGGATCAAAAGCATCATGGGATACAACTCTAAACCTGTCAGTAATTTCTTTTCCAAGTATTTCTTCCATCTCCGGATGGTCGCAAACTCTGTGTAAACCCGTACCAATCATAATAGTAATTTGCTCATCTTTTATGCCAATTTCATTTAATTTTGCAGCTAATGCTGGAATTAACAATTCATTTGGAACTGGTCTTGTTGCATCACTAGTAACAATGCATACTTTTTCTGCTTTTTCAAAACCTTCTAAAGATTTACCAATTGGTTCATTTAAAGCTCTTAAAACTTCCTGTTCATTTGTATGAGGAAGTTTTTCTTCTGAAATATTAACTTTTTCAAAAATAAAATCAACTTCTTTCTCAATATAGCCTTTTCCGTAGGGAATGCTTAATAATGCCATGGCAATATTCCTCCTTTTTTTTCATATTTTGATTATACCAAAAAAAAAGCAGTCTGAAAGGATAATCTTTCAAACTGCTGAAAAAGGGGGTATATAATCAATCATTTAGATTAGGGTATTTTCCAGTCTTTAAATATATTGTAATCTCACCAATATTTGTGGATCTGTCACCAATTCTTTCCAGGTAACTTGAAATAAAAATCAAGTAATTTGCCTGGGAAATCGTACTTGGATTCTCTATCATTAAAGCTATTAATTCTCGAAAGATCTGTTTATGAAAAGCATCAACTTCATCATCGTCCTTTTCAAGCTCTCCTGCTTTAACATCATCAATATCTATATAAGCTTCGATAGATTTTCTTACCATATTCCGAACTTTCTCTGTCATTCTGGGAATATCAATTAAAGGCTTAATAAATTCTGGTTCTTCAATTTTCTTTACAGTTTTTGCAATATCTACAGCATTATCTGCCATTCTTTCAAGTTCAGGAATTATTTTTATTGCAGAAATAATAAATCTTAAGTCAACTGCCATAGGTTGCTGGATTGCAATTAAAGTTATTGCATCTTCCTCTATTTCCCTTTGTAATTCATCAATTTGGTCATCCATATTTATAACTCTGTCTGCCAGTTCATTATTTCTGGTTAACAAAGCCTTAATGGAAAAAGAAATCGCTTCCTCCACCAGACTACCCATCATTAAAACTTTCTTTTTTAATTTATCCATATCTCTTTCAAAATGTTCTCTAATCATTCTCATCACCTATCCAAATCTTCCTGTAATATAATCTTCCGTTCTCTTATCTTTAGGGTTTGTAAATATTTTTTCTGTATCTCCAAATTCAATTAAATCTCCAGAAAGAAAAAATGCTGTTTTATCTGATATCCTTGCTGCTTGTTGCATATTGTGAGTTACGATTACTATTGTGTACTTCTTTTTAAGTTCCTGGGCTAATTCTTCAACCTTAAGAGTTGAGATAGGATCTAGAGCAGAAGTAGGCTCATCCATAAGTAAAACATCTGGTTCAATGGCTAGTCCCCTTGCAATGCAAAGGCGTTGTTGCTGTCCTCCAGACAAGGCATAGGCGTTATCATTCAGCCTGTCCTTAACTTCATCCCATAAAGCCGCATTTTTCAGACTTGTTTCAGCTATTTCCATTAAAGTTCTCTTATCTTTAATTCCATGAATTTTAGGTCCATAAACAACATTTTCAAAGATAGACTTAGGAAAGGGATTTGGTTTTTGAAAAATCATTCCCACTTTTGTTCTTAATTCTTCAACTCTTACAGTTTTATCAAAAATGTTTTTTCCATCATATATAATTTCACCTTCTATTTTTACAGAAGGGATTAATTCGATCATTCTGTTCAAGATTTTAATAAATGTAGATTTACCACATCCTGAAGGCCCAATTATTGCCGTAACTTCGTTTTTCTTAACAGCAAAATTTATATCCTTTAAAGCATGGTTTTCACCATACCATAAGTTTAAATTTTTTATATCATAAATAGTCTCTTTATTCTTCAACTATAATCTCCCCTTAATATCTTTTCTGATATTTATTTCTAATATATATAGCTACCGAATTCATAATAAACAAAACTGCCAAGAGAACAATTATTGTGGCCGCTGCAAGATTTGCATACTCTGCAACTAATACTGTATCTAATGTCCAATAATAGATTTGAATTGGCAATACTGTAAAATCGCTCATTAATCCTGATGGTGTTGTTAATATTAAAGCCGGAATACCTAAAACTACCAGAGGAGCCGTCTCACCAATTGCCCTGGAAAGAGCAAGAATTACACCTGTAAGAATTCCAGGTATTGCAGCTGGCAAAACAACATTTTTTATTGTAGTCCACTTAGTTGCTCCCATGGCATATGAAGCGTCCCGCAAAAAGCTGGGAACTGCTCTTATTGCCTCTTGGCTTGATACAACAACAATAGGTAATACCAGCAAGGACATGGTTAATCCTCCCGCTAAAACACTTGAGCCAAGACCGAAAAGTCTGGAAAAAACAGTAAGTCCAAGCAAT
>RZYW01000108.1 GCA_009930175.1 Clostridia bacterium | reverse complement strand
TTTCAGGATACTGATGATGTAATGTTGCAAATGAACCAGAGGGTTTTTTATTATTGCATAAATAGGAAAAAGATAACTGTGGAATATATTTTCTATATTTTTTATCTTCTAGCTCAGAGTTTATTTTTGAATTCCAGTCAAAATTTTTGTGTCTAAAATACTCCATTGACTGTCTATGAACAGTACCAAGTAAATCAAAGAAATTAGTATATTTTGAAAAATCAAAAATATACGGGAAGGTTGTTATGTAAGCACCTATGCTGTTTTTTTCATTTTTCCCTAAGCGGTTTGCAATAGGGATTTCAAAATAAAAAGACTTACGCCCAGTTTTTTTATTTAAAATTTGGGCAAGTACTGTAATAATCAAAATATTTGGTGAAACATTGTTTATAGTACAATACTCTAATAAAATATCATTTAATTCCCGGCTTGTATGGAAACTCAAGTTTTTTATTGTTGATTCTTCTTTATCAATAATATCAGAAAAAAGATATTCACTATTGGAAATTTCAGAAAACCGGTCCTCCCAAAATTCTTTATCGGAAAGATATTTTTCACTTTCACCATAATTACTTATTCCCTCTAAATGTGCAGAAAATGGATGCCATTTTATTTCCAGGCTTGGTTCAAGCAAAACCTCCTGTATCTTTTCGGACAGTAATAAGGCTGATATTCCATCAAATATCAGGTGATTAAAAATAAAGTGGAGATGATAAAAAGAACCGGCTATTGAAAAAATAAATATGTAATATAGTTTATCTCTATTATTTATCTTAGTTGCCTCGCTCTGTTTGCAAAATATTTGATATTCTTCTTCACTGGAAAAATTAAATACGGGAATGACTCTCTTCTGATAAGGTAAGAATTCAATATAAGGACTACCCTCCGTTACAACACATCTTGAAGCAAAAATATCCGCTGCCTTTATACATTTTTCAACTGCCGAATAAAGTTCCTCCGTGGTAAAGCTTTTTGAAAAATTCATTGAGTATGATATTTTCATAGGAATATTATTATACTCTTCATTTATATTAAAAATATATTGCTGTTCATCACTAATTGGCAGAATGCTCATAAACCCTCTCCTTTTTTTCAAGATTTACTATCAGGAATAATACTGTTAATACTAGGAAACCAATACCAATTATTAAAAAAGCATTCTTAATACCAAAAATCATGGCAAAGGCAAAGATATAGGACTGACCCGTCTGTGCAATACCAATTACAATATTGCTGAAGGCAAGAGTGCTGCCCTGCCCGTACCTAATTGATTCTGGCAACTGAGTAACATAGATGTTTTGCACCGATTGGAAAAAGCTGTCGGCAAAGGCAAAAGCAAGACTAGAAATCACAAGTCCCGCAATCGATTGATTGAGTCCGTAGTATATTATTGCCGAACTCACGACGACAGTAGATATCATAAGCACAATATAGGAATTAAATAATGACATAAGCTTTTTGGTAAGCAACGGTCCAAAGGAAATAGATATTAGACCAAAAGCAATTATAATATATGATATTTCCTGTTCGGTCATACCAAACCCTTTTCCTGCCAAGGGAAGGAAATATTCAATAAATCCAAAACAAAGGAAATAAGGGAGAGCTATAAAAAAAGTATAACCTATTACCTTCTTATTCTTTACAAAGTCTAAAAAAGTCGTGCCTGCATCCTCCTCAACAAAATCAGTGGCATCAGGAACATTGTGCTTGTTGTATAAAAGAAAAGATATAACCAGTAGTAAAAATAGAAACACAGCAGAAACAATGTATACTCCTGGATAACCAAAATTGAGCATAACAGCAGCACCTATGCCAACGCCAAAAATTCTTCCAGACTCTGCGCCCACACTACTCATGGCAAATCCCTGTGTTACTTGCTTCTCATCCGGTTGCATAGCCACCATGGTATCTAGGATATTAAGTATCATACCTGCACCCGCTCCGAATATGGATCGGCCAATAATAAACTGTATGAGTCCGCTGGAGTTAGCTACGGTCAACTCTCCCACAATCGCTATTATGCTGCTAATTGCAATCAGTTTATTAACTGGTACTTTCTTAACAAGATTTCCAGAAACAAATGCAAAAATGCCCACAAACAAAAGCGTAGAGGAAAAAGCAATTGCCACAGCAATTTCTTTTGAAACAGGAAAGCTTTCATCGTATAGTTGCATTGCAAACAGCGGACCACAGACGACAGATATAGAGTAGGCTGTTAAACCCAAAAACATTGGAGTCCTAACTGAACCTGCATCAATTAGCTGATTCATTTCTAAAGATCGTTTAGAAATGAACATCTTTATAAAAAATATAATCTCTTTTAAAAATAACAAACTCAGTATCAATACTACTGAGATTGTAATAATGATTTCTACTTGCTTCGCTCTTATTTCATTAAGAAAATCGTTTTTATTAAATCCAACTTCGACAGTTCCTACCACTTCATGGGTATCTGAAATTATAGGAACTTGAACTAAAGAATAGGAACCAAAGTAACCTGCATAATCGGGATAAACCAGCGTGTTCTTTTGGAGCAATAATTTAATTGCATCTTTTTCTGCAACATCTAATGGGTATATAGCTCCCAATTCTTCAGGGGTGGATAAAATAAAATAAATTCTTTCATCAAAAATTTTGTTAATTCCAATATAAATATTTTCATTCCAATTGTTGTCATTTTGGGTCAATCCTGATTCCCCAACATGAAAAACCTTATCATCTGATGTATTTGAGTTATTATTAAGAAATTTCAATATGTTTTCATAACTTTGGGAGTTATAATCTTCCAGGGAATCTATATTTTTTACATCTTCAGCAGAAATGTTTTTTGCTATTAAGCTGCCAATTGAAGAAATCTTGTCAATTGAGCTGTCTTGATAAGTATTGTAAGTAATGGTTGTATAATTAGCTATAGTAATTGCTGATATTGCTACAACTATTATTATCATCATAAAATTATAAGCAAAATCATAGCCGTCTGATTTTTTGTAATAATATACTGCAGAGGCAATAATTAACCCTGCTACAGCAAGGAGCAAAAGAAGACCGGAAAACCATGTCAGAATAATGCGAGTATGTTCTTTAGTAGAAAATTCAATTTCCGTACTTATCGGAGTTAATATTTCTGTACCAATATTAAGAAGATAGATATCATAACTGGAAGTAAGAATAACTTCATTTTTACCAGCATTTGTAATGGAATAGTAAAGAGAAGGGTCAGTGAAAAAGTCACTACCTTTTTCCATAATTCCTATCGTCTTAAAACTTTGACCATCATAAAGCTTTATAGTTCTTGAACCAATATCAGAGACAACAAGATTTTCACCAACAAGTGTCATGGAAAATGGAATGTTAAAGCCTTCTTGTTTTGTATAAGGAAGTAATTTAGCATCATTTTCATCCGTTGCTATTTCATAAATATTTCCAAGAGCAGTAATAA
>RZYW01000032.1 GCA_009930175.1 Clostridia bacterium | reverse complement strand
AATATAAATTATGTAGAAACAATATCAGCAGAAATAGAAGCAAAAGGTTTTATTTTGGGGAAATCTTCAGTTATCAAACATGAAAAAGCTAATATACTCTTTTATATGCTTGTTACTATGGGATTGCCGTCAGCAGTCTGGATGTTATTTATAAAGTTAAAAACTCCATTCTTTGGGTTTATTTGTGCCCTTGGGGTAACTGCTTTAGTTGGAGGATCTTTTCTTCTTAATTCAATGCTGGCTTTGAAAATTGCTGGTCTTTTATTGGTAATAGTTTACCCTGTCTTGGCTTTCATAAGTGCTATGGAATATAAAGGTGAAACTCAGAAAAATAAGTTATTGAATGTTTTCCGGGATACGGTAGTAATATCAGTAATTACTTTCATGGGTGGATTAATGATGGCTTCTCTGCTTAGTTTTACTCCATTTATGATAAAAACAGATCAATTTGCAGGTGTAAAAGTTGCCCATTTAATTCCATTGCTAGTAGTACCAGTATTGTTAATCTTTTGGAATAGCAATGGTATAAAGAATATAAAATCACTTCTTAATATGGCTATAGAATATAAGGTTGTTGTACTAGGTGTTATTGGTGCAGCTGCTTTAGGTTATTATATGCTAAGAACTGGGAATCAGGGCGCAGGCTTAGTTCTTGGTATTGAAGAAAAGTTAAGAGGAGCTTTAGATTATTATTTAGGAGTAAGACCACGAACAAAAGAGTTTTTAATTGGTTATCCCTCTCTTCTTTTATTACTTTATCTTGGATTAAATAGGAAAAGTTGGATTTTACTATTCCCGGCAGTCATTGGGCAAATTTCTCTTGCCAATACTTACGCTCATATTCATACGCCGATTGCAATCTCCCTTCAAAGAAGTGCTCTTGGTTTAATTGCAGGATTGGCTTTAGGCCTTGTTCTGATTTTATGTTGGGAAATTTTGGAGAAAGTTTATGAAAAATATGAAAAACATCTTAATTAGTGGATATTATGGATTCCACAATACCGGGGATGAACTTGTTCTTCAGGAAATAATAAGGGGTTTAAAAAATAAAAATCCAGAATATAATATTTCGGTATTATCTGCGGATCCTGAATATACAAAAGAAAAGTATGAGGTAGAAAGTTATAACAGATGGAATATTTTTCAAATACTTAAGAGCATAATTAAAACAGATGTTTTAGTTTCTGGTGGTGGCAGTTTACTTCAAGATAAGACGAGTAAGAATGGGATACTTTACTACTTGGGAATCATTTTAATGAGCAAATTATTTAGAAAGAAAGTATATATTTTCTCACAGGGGATAGGTCCGGTTAGTTATTCAAGGAATAGAAAGTTGTTAAAATTTGTTCTTGAAAAAGTTGATTATATTTCAGTAAGGGAAAATGATTCTCTAAAATTATTAAGAGCATTAGGAATTAATAAAGATATAGAATTGTCTGGAGATCCTGTTTTTTTAATTGAAGATATTAATGAGAAAAATAAAAATGAATTATGGGATTGTATCGGACTTGATAATAAGAAAAAGTTGATAACAGTATCATTAAGACCTTGGGAAAATTCACAAAGAATAGTAAAGGAAACCCTGGGGTTTTTACGGGATTTTGAAAGAGATGAATTTCAGGTTAGGTTTTTGTCTTTTCATCATGGAGAGGATGAAAAAATAATAGAAGGCATTGTTCCTGAGGAAGAAATTATTAAGCTACCACTTAAACCAGAAGAAGTAGCGGTCCTAATAGGTTCAAGTTATTTAACAGTTGGGATGAGGCTTCATTCATTAATTTTAGCAGCAAGTCAAAAAGTAAGATTTATTAGTATTGCCTATGACCCAAAAGTAGAGGCATTGGATAAGGAAATATATAATTCTGGAACATTTATAGATGTTGATAATATTTCCCGGGACATATTGATGAAGAAATATCTGGAAATAAAAGATTTTAATTATGAAAATGAGGGAATAAAAAAGAGGGCTTATATACCTTTTGAATTATTTAAGGGCAGATAAATTTATCTGCCCTTTGTTATGGTTAAATTTGGAATTATTCTTGCTTCGAATGTCCTTTTCCAAGGAAGAGAAATATTTGCAGGCTCATACTTTATATGGAAAACAGAACCAAAAGCGTTATATGCTCCAGACAAAGATGCATCCAGAATTACAGATTCATTTTGGAACATTTGTTGCAAAAATTTATCTGCCGCAACCTTGTTGCTGATAAATGATGTATTCTCTTTTTCACTTATAAGATAAGAATTAAGTTGGTTCCTCAAAATCCCTTGATATAGATAATCATCTGAAAAGTGGATATAAAGTAATTTATAATAATTTTCGAGTATTTCGACTTGTTTTTCCTGAGTGTAACTAGAAAGATTCTTTTCCAAAAAATCATAGATTACAAAATTTGCAAATTCAGATCCTAAGGAGTTCCCGACAGTGTTCCAGCCAGAATATCCATTAAGATTTTTTATAAAAGATGGTTCTATAAACAATTCTGGATCCCCTCTATTAATATACGCAATATCAATTAAGGAAAGATATTTTTTGTTTACATTATTATAAATACTATTAATAGATGTTTCTGAAGTACCTGCTTTATTGTGAATAATAGCTATATTTTCAGAACTGGTGTTATTTTTAATATTTAAAAATTGTAGAATTTGATCTGCTCTTTTTTCTGTAGAGGTGCCCTCGTAGGCTCTTATTTCTTTAGATTCACTTGTGTCAGTATATTTTAGATTTATGTCCAAGGGATAATTTGAAGTTTCATTTCTAATTATTTTAGCAAGGATTAGTTTTGTTAGCTCATCGGCACCGGGCTGAACAATAATTTTTTCATTATTATATTGTAAATATTTATTTATTTGGTGGTTAGTAATACTTTCTTTATAAGTATCATCTTGTCCGATAATGAACAAATCAATTAGTCCTTTGTCGACACTATCTTTCATCTGATTTACAATTAAATCAGATCCAGAATAAATTGAAAGATATTTTGCAATAATTTCTTTTGGTGGTGATTGGTAGGCATTTTGAAACACATCCAGGTCAATGCTTCCGAACTGATTTGAAAAACTTATAAGCTCATCACGAAAATTCCACAAATCTGTAAACTGGCTTGGTATTACTCTTGGAAGAACTGATACTACAAATACTTGTTTATCATATTCTTTGGCTAGTTCTAGAAAATTCGTAAAATCATTTATCTTTTCTTCAATTCCAATGTAAGATAATGGATCTCTTGAAGCAATAAGTCCACCGTTTATAATTTGATTTGTAAAAATAATGTAGGTATCAGCAGTATCTAGAGAATCATAAAGGAACTTATAGAGATTATCTTGTCTTGAAGGTTGATTATAGTTATCAATAAAATCCTTTGGATAAGATAATTTTTTATCAAGTGCCCCTGCTGCATACATAATATAATCAGTATTACAGGGTCTGGAATCTAAAGGTATTAAAACTATTTCGGAAGATGGAACAGTGGTTCCTGCGGTAGAGGTTCCAAGAAAAATTATTAAAATTATAAAAATTAAAAGTGCAGGTATTTTTTTTGAGTGCATATTCCGAACCTCCAATGTTAATTGTAATGTAGATTTTATCATAAATTAGTACAAAAAACTAACTTGACGTATTGCACTAAATAATTAATACTATTAAGAGTGAAAGGATGTTTATTCATATAACATAGGAGAGATAACTTTTGGAAAAGATTATTATAAATGGTGGAAAAAAACTTTCGGGCAGTGTTAAGGTAAGCGGTTCTAAAAATGCAGTATTACCTATAATTATTGCATCGATCCTTGCAGAGGGTGAGTCTGTAATAAATGATGTTCCTGATCTGACAGATGTTCATATCTTAAAAGATATTCTAACTGAGCTTGGAGCAAAGGTTGACTTTAAAAACAATATTTTTAGAATTGATACAAAAGGTATAAATACCTGGGAAGCTTCTTATGAAAGTATAAATAAGATGAGAGCTTCTGTGCTTGTTATGGGGCCATTGCTTGCAAAATTTGGCAGAGCAAGAGTAGCGATGCCTGGTGGTTGTGCTATCGGAACAAGACCAATTGATCTTCATTTGAAAGGCTTTGAGTCTTTAGGTGCGAAAATTTCCCTTGAACAAGGCTTTGTTAGCGCAACTAGTGAAAAGGGCCTGACTGCGGGGAAAATTTATCTTGATTTCCCAAGCGTTGGTGCCACTGAAAATATTATGATGGCAGCAGTATTGGCTGAGGGAACAACAACTATTGAGAATGCTGCAGAGGAACCGGAAATTGTTGATTTAGCTAACTTTTTAAACTCAATGGGTGGAAATGTTAAAGGTGCTGGAACAAACGTTATAAAAATAACTGGTGTTAAAAAACTTAAAGGTGCTGAGCATACAGTTATTCCTGATCGTATTGAAGCGGGTACATATCTTATTGCCGGAGCGGTTACAGGAAGCTGTATAACTATTGAAAATGTAATTTCTCATCACATTAAACCTGTAATTGCGAAGCTTAGGGATTGTGGTATTGAGATAGAAGAAAATGATAGTAGCTTAACAATAAAGAAAATTGATGGTATAAAGGCAACAGATATAAAAACAATGCCGTACCCGGGGTTCCCTACAGATATGCAATCAGTTTTTTCAGTTCTTATGTGTATTGCGGAAGGAACAAGCATCGTAACTGAAACTGTTTTTGAAAACAGATTTATGCATATTGATGAGTTAAAAAGAATGGGTGCCAACGTTAAAATTGAGGGCAAAAGTTCAGTTATTGAAGGGGTAGACAAATTATCTGGCTGTCAGGTTAAAGCAACAGACTTAAGAGCTGGCGCTGCACTTATTTTAGCGGGGCTTATTTCAGAGGGTAAAACAGAGGTTTTTGATGTGTATCATATTTTCAGGGGTTATGAAAACATTATTGAAAAGTTTCAAAAACTAGGTGCCGACATTGTTCATGAAAAATATTAATTATAAATAGGAGTGACCAAATTGTTTAAAATGGGAGAAGATATTGGGATTGATTTAGGAACAGCCTCTGTTCTTGTTTATATAAAAGGACAAGGTGTTGTTTTACAAGAGCCATCAGTAGTAGCAATTGACAGCGCAACAGAAAAAGTTCTTGCTGTAGGTGAAGAGGCCAGACAAATGCTTGGAAGAACTCCAGGAAATATTATTGCAATAAGACCACTTCGAGAGGGCGTAATTGCAGATTATGACATTACTGAAAAAATGCTAAAATATTTTATAAAAAAGGCTCTTGGGACCAAGAAGTTTTTCAAACCAAGAATAATGATTTGTATTCCATCGGGTGTTACAGGAGTTGAAGAGAGAGCGGTTAAGCAAGCGGCTCTTTCTGCTGGGGCTAAACAAGCTTATTTAATAGAAGAACCTGTAGCTGCAGCTTTGGGAGCAGGAGTAGATATTTCTCAGCCCAGTGGTTCTATGGTAGTTGATATTGGTGGGGGAACGACTGATGTTGCGGTATTGTCACTTGGAGGAGTTGTTTATTCCAATTCTGTGAGAATTGGAGGAGACAAATTTGATGAGTCGATAGTGAGGTATGTGAGAAGAAAACACAATGTTCTTATTGGTGAAAGATCAGCTGAAGATGTAAAAATTGCTATTGGAAGCGCATATCCTTCCCTCAGACCAGGTGAAACCTTTGAAGTTAGAGGAAGAGATCTTGTTACAGGTCTGCCAAGAATTATTACTCTTACAATAGAAGAAGTTAATGAGTCAATAGCAGAACCTTTAGATGCAATCGTTGCGGTTACAAAAGATGTTTTAGAAAAAACACCTCCAGAGTTAGCCGGAGATATAATAAATAAAGGAATTATTTTAACCGGAGGAGGAGCTCTTCTTCACGGATTAGATTCTCTGATATCTGAAAAAACAGGATTACATGTATATATACCAGAAGATGCTATTTCCTGCGTTGCAATAGGAACTGGTTTTGCATTAGAGAATATAGAGAAAATAACATACAATAATAAACCTCAAGTTTAAACTAAAGGAGAATTATATGTTAATCGAAAATAAGATTTATAAAAGTCAGGAGCTCGTTGCTACAGGAAGTGGGAATCCTGAGAAACTTCTTCTTTTGATTAATGAAAAAGAAATTTTATATTTTCCTGAGTATTCTAAAAAATATTTTTTTGATCAAGATACTGCTGTATATGAAATAATTTTAGATGAAAACAAAACAGAATTTATCAAACCTGAAAATATGGCATCTCCATTTAATCTTACTGGGGATGCTTGTTTTTATAATTTTATGGCTAGAAAAATTAGAATATCTGGGAAACAAGAGTTTTTCAACAAAAGAGGAAAAGATTTGATTTGGGTAATATCTGGAGAGGTTAGCTATTATCTTTCTGGTGAAAATGAAATAAAAATAGAAAATAAACCTGTAATTCTTGAAGGACAAAATACTGTATACAGTATAACCGGCCAAGGAGAAGTATTTTTGCTTAAAATCTGAAATAAGTGTTGTTGTATACAGGTATACAGAGTATACTTTGATATCAGAAGTTAAAACAGGCCTTGTCCTAGAAAAATAAAGAGGTGTATTAAATGAATTTGAAAAATCGCAAAGTGGGTATTATGGACACAACTTTAAGAGATGGACATCAGTCTCTTCTTGCTACCAGAATGCGTACAGAAGATATGCTTGCTGTTGCAGAAAAAATGGACAAGATGGGTTTCTACTCTCTTGAGGTATGGGGTGGAGCAACCTTCGATACCTGTATGCGTTTCTTAAATGAAAACCCATGGGAAAGGCTTAGAACATTAAGAAAAGTATTTAAAAATACTAAATTGCAAATGCTTCTAAGGGGGCAGAATCTTGTAGGATACAAGCATTATGCTGATGATGTAGTAGAGGCATTCATTGAAGAGGCTGCAAAAAACGGAATTGACATTTTCAGGGTTTTTGATGCATTGAATGATGTTAGAAACATGAAAAAATCTATTGAAGAAGTAAAAAAACAAGGTAAACATGCCCAGGGTACTATTAGTTATACAACGGGTTCATTATATAATTTAAAATATTATGTTGATATTTCGAAAAAGTTAAAAGAAATGGGTGCAGATTCAATTTGTATCAAGGATATGGCCGGAATAATGACTCCATACTTTGCTTATGACTTAGTTAGTGCATTAAAGGACAAAGTAGGTCTTCCTGTACAAATGCATACTCATTATACAAGTGGAATGGGAAGTATGATGTATTTGAAAGCTGTTGAAGCTGGAGCAGATGTTATTGACTGCGCTAATTCAGCTATGGCTCTTGGCACAAGCCAGCCAGCCACTGAAACTATGGTGGCAACATTAAATGATGCTGGTGCAGATACTGGTATAGACTTAGATGAAATTAGCACATTAGCTGCAGATTTTAAAGCTATGAGAGCTAAATATAAGAAATATGACGTTTATCAAGATGGTGTTGATGTAAACGTTCTTAGATATCAAATACCAGGTGGAATGCTTTCAAACTTTATATCTCAGTTGAGAGAGCAAAATGCGGAGGATAAATTACCATTGGTTCTTCAGGAAGTTCCTAGAGTAAGAGAAGATCTTGGTCAGCCACCACTAGTTACTCCTTCAAGTCAAATTGTTGGAACCCAGGCAGTTCTAAATGTTCTATCTGGTGAACGATACAAAATGGTAACTAACGAAGTTAAATCTTATTTAAAAGGACAATATGGCAAGCCAGCAGGAAAAATAGATGATGATTTTAGAAAATCAATTATTGGTGATGAAAAGGTAATTACAGTTAGACCTGCAGATTTAATTGCCCCTGAGATGGAGGCTGCAAAAAAAGAAGTTGGAGGCCTTGTGAAAAATCAAGAAGAACTTCTTATGTATATAATGTTCCCGCAGGTTGCGAGGGACTTTCTTGAAGGCAAAGTAAAAGTAGAAGACATGAGTCTTACCCAGGAAGAAAAAAAGCAAGAAATAATAAAAGAAGAACCAGTAGTTCAGGAAGAGAAAAGTTCTATGGAGTTTGGATCTCCTGGGAACAAAGTGGTTATTAATTTTAATGGAAACATTTCAAATATTAATCTTACAGTAACAGATGGAAATAACCTTGATTTAACCTTTAGCGATAAAGGAGACAAGAGAATTTTACCTGTGTCCTCTGGAAGACCTCAACCTGTTCAAAAAAGGATATATTCTCCGGTTTCTACTACAACAGATAATCAAGTTGCAGGAGAAGGAGCAATTACATCCCCTCTTCCAGGGAAGGTAACAAAAGTGTTTAGAAAACCTGGAAATGTAATCAAAAAAGGTGAAGTGATTTTGATTGTAGAATCCATGAAAATGGAAAACGAAATTGCTGCAAAAATGGATGGAACAATTTCTAAAATTATTGTTTCCGAGGGTGATTCTGTTAAGAGTGGAGATTTGCTGGCAGTAATTGAATAGAATATGAAATGATTATTTATGGGTCCGGATTATTCCGGATCTTTTTTTATTTTTCCTAAAGATTTTTTGAAAACAAACGATATAAGATTTGTATAATAAAATAATTTATTTGATAAAGGAGAATATAAAATTGCTTAGAGGATTATATTCAGCTGGCTCTGGTTTAACAGCTTTATTACAAAAACAGGAAATTGAAACTAATAACCTTGTAAACGCTGAAACAGCTGGTTACAAAAGACAGCAAACTGTTTTCAAAAATTTCAGAGATATACTCCTTGATGAAATAAGTTATGAAGATGCAAAGGTTAACAGAAAAAACATTGGTTCAATAAGTCACGGAGTAATGGTAGATGATGTAATTACTATTTACGAACAAGGTGATTTAGTTGCAACGGAAAATGATCTTGACTTGGCTATTGATGGTGAAGGTTATTTTACAATAATTGATGAAGATGGTCAGGAATACTTTACCAGAGATGGTGGGTTTAAACTAAATTTTGAAGGCGATTTAGTAAATAATAATGGTCTTATTGTTTCGGGAGAAAATGGTGCAATTAATCTTCAGGGGAGTTTTGTTTCCATAGAGCCTGATGGTTCTGTATATCTGGATGGTGAATTTGTAGACAGATTAAAGGTTGTAAATTTGGAAGAGCCAATCAAAATAGGTTCAAACAGATTTTTACCATCGGGAGAAGAGCCTCAACCCTTTGATTTTAGAGAAGGAAGAGTAATTCAAGGTTACAAAGAACAATCCAATGCTAATGTAATTGATAGTATGACAAAATTTATTGCTTTGACCAGATCCTACGAGGCAAGCCAAAGAATGATTCAAACTATTGATACTACGATAGAAAAAGCTATTACAGAAGTGGGAAGAGCGTAATTTAGATAAAATTCAGGAGGTAGAAAAATGATCAGAGCTTTGAGTATTGCCGGGTCAGGAATGAAAATTCAACAAATGCAGTTAGATACTATTGCCAATAATTTATCCAACGTAAATACAACAGGATTTAAGAAAAATAATATCGAGTTTCAGGATATGCTTTATCAAAAAATGCAGGTAGCAACAAGAGAAAGACCTGTAAATATAGAAGTTGGAACAGGAGCAAGATTATCCTCAACTATGGTTGATTTTTCTCAAGGTATACTTGAGCAGGTTGAAAACCCTTTTTCGCTAGCTATTGATGGAACTGGTTTTTTCAGAGTACAATTATCCAACGGTGATGTTGGTTATTCCAGAAATGGTGCTTTTAATTTAAATGCTGATAACGTACTTGTTACAGCAGATGGATATAAAGTTTTAGATAGTAGTGGAGCTGAGATTGAACTTCCTTCTCCTTTTGAAGATGTTCAGATTACAGAAACAGGTGAGGTTTTTGTAAAAGAAGTTGGTAATGCAGACTTTACTTCTATTGGAGTTCTTGGTTTGACAACTTTCCCAAATCCTGCTGGTCTTGAAAAAAAAGGTGGAAGTGTATATATGCCTAATGTAACCTCCGGTGAGCCTATTGATGGAGAAGCTGGTGAAGAGGGTTTTGGAAAAGTTAGACAAAGATTTCTGGAAAGATCAAACGTTCAGGTTATTGACGAAATGATTAAAATGATTACTTCTCAAAGAGCTTATGAAATTAGTACAAAGATGATTCAAACTTCAGATGATATTCTGCAAATGACAAACAACCTTAAGAGGTAGATAAATGGATATTAACAGAGTTAACCTGATGTCTGGTAATAATTTGATTACCAGCAAAAACACTCAGGAAACAAAAAATGAAAAAGAGTTCTCGGATATTCTTAATGAAAAAATTGAGAATGATAAAAAACTCATGGAAGCATGTGAGATGCTGGAAAGTTTCTTCATTAAAGAAATTTTAAAAAGTGCAGATAATGTATCTTATTCAGAAAACACTATGTTCGCTGAGGGAAGTGCAGAAAAAACTTTTAAAGATATGCTTAATGATGAATACTCTCAAATGATGAGCAGGGGCAGAGGCATGGGAATTGCTGAAATGCTTTATAAACAGCTGAAAAAAGAGTAGAAAAGAATAGAATTTAAGTTTCAGAGAGGGTATTATAATACTATACCCTTTCTTTTTTTATATGGAGGTTTTTTAATATGTTGGAAGCATTAGGATATAGTTTAATTGCAGGTTTATTGACTGGGGCCGGGGCTCTGCCTTTAATTTTTATAAAAGATATCTCACATAAATGGAAAGATACACTAATTGGCTTTGCTTCGGGAGTAATGGTTGCTGTTTCATTTCTTGCATTATTGGCTGAGGCTTTAGAAATAGGTGGACCGTTTCAAATAATTTTTGGGCTAACTGCAGGTTTTTTGATCATTGGGGTCATTGAACGTTTCGTACCTCACTTTGAAATTGGAGAAATTGGTTTAGACACAATTAAAGTTAAGAGAAGAATGGTATTAATTGCCTCGGCGATTGCACTTCATAATGTTCCGGAAGGTTTTGCTGTAGGAGTAAGTTTTGGTTCAGAAGTTCCAGGTTTGGGGTTGCTTATTGTAATTGCCATAGCAGTACATAATGCACCGGAAGGATTAGTTGTTGCGGCCCCTTTGAAAGAATTGGGCTATCCTAACTGGAAGATTTTTTTAATTACAGCAGCGACAGGGTTAACCATGCCTATCGGAACTGCTATTGGGTTTATTCTTGTTAGCTTTGCAGATGTCGTTTTAGCTTTTGGCCTTTCCTTTGCTGCTGGAGCAATGCTATATGTAGTATCTCATGAACTACTTCCCGAGAGTCACAGTCATGGGTTTAAAAAACAAGCAACAATGGGCTTTTTAGCTGGAATTATATTAACAATAATAATGGATTTTTATTTATGAGATTAAAAGAATTATTATATCTGTTTATTTTAGCAGCTCTTTGGGGTGCATCTTTTCTTTTTGTGAGAATTGCATCTCCTGCTTTAGGACCTTTTATTACAATTGAATTAAGGGTTTTTATAGCTGCCTCTGTATTAATTATATATGCATGGATAAAAGGAAAAAAACTTGATGTTTTTAATCGCTGGAAAGAATATCTTTTTCTGGGAGCAGTAAATGCGGGAATTCCATTTACGTTTATAGCAATAGCATCCTTAAACCTGCCATCTTCAGTTGCATCTATATTGAATGCAACTTCTCCAGTTTTTGGTGGAATTATTGCCTGGTTTGTTTTAAATGAGAAGCTAACTTTAAAAAGAATTATTGGGATGATAATAAGCTTTACTGGAGTAATAATTCTAATGGGTTGGAGCACTTTACCGAAAGATGCGATTATCTTTTTATCTGCAGGTGCTTCGGTAACGGCATCTTTTTTTTATGGAATAGGAATTGTTTATATTAAAAAGAAGTTTCAGGGCAGCGATTTTTTATCTATGTCCATAGGTCAGCAGCTTGGTGCTTCTTTGGTTGTTTTCCCTACAGTATTCATTCCCTTTGATAATAAATATGTGGACTTAAATGTAATAATGTCGATTATAGGACTTTCCGTTTTTTGCACGGCTTTAGCCTACTTTTTTTATTTTTATTTAATTGAAAATGTTGGACCTACAAAAGCGATTACGGTTACATTTTTGATTCCTTTTTTTGGAGTTTTATGGGGAGCACTTTTTTTAAATGAAACAGTATCTCTAGGAATGACTGCTGGTCTTATTACAATTATTACCGGAGTCTTCTTAGCCACTGAAGTAAGACTGTCAAACTTGTTTTAAATTGGAGACGTAGAGATGAAAAATATAATTTTCAGGCTTAAAGAATATAAATATATGACATTTATGGTTATTGTGTTCCTCTTTATTCAAACAGGGGCTGATCTTTTACTGCCAACTTATCTTGCCTTGATTATTGATAAGGGTGTAGTTCAGGGAGATCTTCAGTACATATTAAATAATGGAATGATAATGCTTGGTATAGCTGCATTAGGAGGAATTGGTACAATAATATCTTCATATTATTCAGCAAAGATTGGATTGGGATTTTCTAAATCATTGAGGGAGGACATCTTTCAAAAGGTGTCTGATTTTTCTTTGCAGGAAGTGGATCATGTTGGAACGGCTTCTTTAATCACCAGAACTACGAACGATGTTATTCAGGTTCAAAATTTTTTGATATCTGCTTTAAGAATGTTTGTAAGAGCTCCTATTATGGCAATTGGTGGAATTATACTTGCCCTTTCAATGGATCCTTCTTTATCAATGATCTTAGCTGTCGTTGTAATAATTCTGATAGTTATGATTATAATAATAACTTCAAAAACCAGTAAACTTTATAAGAAGCTGCAAGAAAAACTGGATAATCTAAATCTTTTGCTTAGGGAGCGCTTAGTAGGAATAAGAGTACTAAGAGCTTTTAACAGAGAAGAAGATCAAATGGGTAAATATAATGAAAATAACAAAGAACTTACAGATACTGCGATAAAGATTAACCGAATTATGGCAGTAATGATGCCAGGTATGATGTTGTTAATGAATTTCTCAGCAGTTGCGATTTTGTGGTTTGGAGCATGGAGAATTGAAAGCGGAGACTTGCTGGTTGGTAATCTTCTAGCCTTCATTCAGTACGCATCTCTCATCCTGTTTTCTTTTATTATGATGACTATGCTTTTTATAATGTATCCAAGGGCAGAAGTATCGGGTAATAGAATAAATGAGGTTTTATCAACAGAACCAGGAATTGTTGAAGATAAAGCAGGAGTGCATGTAGAAAAAATTGAATCTGTTGAGTTTCAAAATGTATCTTTTGGATATTTTAAGGAATCCGATCCGGTATTGAAAGAAATTAGCTTTTCTATTAAGAAAGGTGAGAAAGTTGGTATCATAGGTGGTACTGGTTCTGGTAAATCAACTTTAGTAAATTTAATACCCAGATTCTATGATGTTAGTGAAGGAAGTATAAAAATAAATGGAATTGATATAAAAAACATAAATCAAAGTTCTTTAAGAAGTAAAATCGGATATGTTCCCCAAGAGAGTTTTGTAATGAGTGGCAGAGCGGGTGACAATATTAGATTTGGGAAAGAAAATATTGAGGATTCTGAACTAATGGAAATTTTTGCCAAGGTTCAGCTTAAAGATTATATTTTAAAATTACCAGAGGGTATAGAGGGAGAGATTTACCAAAGGGGTAAAAATCTTTCTGGAGGACAGAAACAACGCTTTAATATTGGAAGAGCTTTGGCTGGTGATCCAGATATTTATATTTTTGATGACAGCTTCTCGGCCCTTGATTATAAAACAGATGCCCTTATTAGAAAAGAAATACAAAAATTGGTTAATGATTCTATTGTGCTGATCGTGGCTCAAAGAGTAACTACAATAATGGATGCAGAAAAAATAATATTGCTTGATAATGGACAAGTTAAAGAAATTGGAACGCATAAAGAATTATTGCAGAATAGTGAAATATACAGAGAAATAGTTTCTTCTCAATTAGCAGAGGAGGAATTATTATGAATGATAAAAAAGAAGAATCCAATTTTCCAGATAAAAACATTGGACGTGGTCCCGGTTATTTAAGGGGTACTGGGGAAAAACCTAAAGACTTTAAAGCTACAGGAAAAAGGCTGTTAAATTATATTAAGCCTCATAATATGACATTGATAATAGTATTCTTTTTAGCTATTTTAAGTACAATTTTTACAATTATCAGCCCTAAAATAATGGGTTTAGCAACGACAAAAATATTTGAGGGGTTTCTTAATAAGAAAGACAACCTGGCAAGTGGAGGTATTGATTTTTCTTATGTTGGCAATATTGTACTTATATTAGCTGCAATTTATCTGTTTAGTTCGTTGTTCACCTATGTTATGCAATATACCCTGGCGGGTCTATCCCAGAAAATTGTATATAAAATAAGGGAAGAAATGAGTGAAAAACTAAGTCGTCTTCCAATTAGCTTTTTTGATAAAAACTCACAAGGTGACATACTAAGCAGAGTTGTAAATGATGTAGATAATATAGGCAATACACTTCAGCAGAGTTTATCCCAGCTTGTAACTTCAATAGTTTCAATTATCGGAGTCCTCACAATGATGCTTATTATTAGTCCGTTGCTTTCAATTGCGGCTTTTATTACGATTCCTTTAAGTATTTGGGGAACTCAATTTATTGTAACAAGATCTCAGAAATATTATAAACAACAGCAAAAGTCTCTAGGAGACCTTAACGGACATATAGAAGAGATGTATACAGGGCATAAAATTATAAAGGTTTTCCAATATGAAAAGAAATCACTGGAAAAATTTGATTCTCTTAATGAGGAGCTATATCAATCTGGCTGGAAAGCACAGTTTCTTTCAGGAATTATAATGCCTTTAATGGGATTTATAAATAACTTGGGTTATGTTTTCGTTGCTGTTCTTGGGGCGATAAGAATATCTCAAGGCTTAATTGCCATTGGAGATGTTCAGGCCATTATTCAATATACTCGTCAGTTAAGTCATCCGATTATACAAGCGGCAAGTATTTCCAATATTGTTCAGTCAACTCTGGCATCAAGTGAGCGGATTTTTGAATTTTTGGACGAGTTAGAAGAGGAAGTTGAAGCAAATAAGCTTGAGCCATGTAATGATTGTAAGGGTAAAATTGAATTTAAAAATGTATTTTTTGCCTATGATGAAGAAAATTATGTGATCAAAGACTTTTCTCTTAATGTAAAAAGCGGTCAGACTGTAGCAATTGTAGGTGCCACAGGGTCGGGGAAAACAACAATTGTTAATCTTTTGATGAAATTTTATGAAATTAATAAGGGAAGCATAATTATTGATAATTTGGACATCAAAGATCTAAAACGTAATGATGTAAGAAGCATTTTTGGTATGGTACTCCAGGATACCTGGTTATTTAAAGGGAGTATATATGACAATATTCATTATGGAAATCTTGAAGCTACAGAGGAAGAAGTTTATAAGGCTGCAAAAATGGCAAACCTTGATACTTTTGTACATTGCCTTCCCGAAAAATATATGACGGAGATAAATGAAGATGGTACCAATATCTCCAGAGGGCAGAAACAACTAATAACTATTGCCAGAGCTTTCATTTCCAATCCATCAGTATTGATTCTTGATGAGGCTACCAGCAATGTTGACACAAGGACTGAGAAATTAATTCAGAAAGCAACTCAAAGATTAATGAAGGGGCGAACGAATTTTATTATTGCTCACAGAATTTCTACTATTAAAGAAGCAGATTTGATAATTCTTATGGATGAAGGGCAGATAATAGAAAAAGGAACCCATGAAGAGCTCCTTGATTTAAAAGGTTTATATTATGACTTATACAGAAGCCAGTTTACACAATAATTTCTATTCCTCCTGGTATTATTTCGAATAAAACAGGTGGCTTTTCTCCCTGTTCTCCATCAATATCAAGAATTAGATTATCAACAGAACTTGTAAGAAATATTTTCGAAGCTTTTTTATAAATTATTCCAGGATGTTTAATGTGCTGTCCTGTAATAATTTTTGAGAATATTTCTACAAGTTCTTTTTTATTTGTTTTTTTGATTATTAGAAGGTCGAGCATATTATCGTTGATACTGGCTTCGGGAACCAGTTTTTTAAATCCTCCAACGCTTGGGCTGTTTGTAATCAGGAATAAGAAAATATCTGCAT
>RZYW01000107.1 GCA_009930175.1 Clostridia bacterium | reverse complement strand
CCTATGTTTCCTGCTACCGCAAACCATGTGGGCACTGGCTCCGGTTTAATAGCTCCTAAAAAAATCATTCCATTCGGGAAAAGACAATAGATACCAACAAAGATTATAACCCAGCTGAAATTATTTAAAATTCCTTTTAAAGCTCTTCCCATTTTTATTTCTGCAATTCCCTTTAGTAAAAAACCGGTTCCAATCTGCAAGATACCTACCGCAAGTGAAAGCATAAATAAGAGTAATGGCTCTTTCATGGGGTTAAACCAGGTAAAATACTTTAAAAAGGTGTGTGTAGGTTCTATTCCAAACCAGCTTCCAAATGCTATTCCCCAAACAAAAGTGCTTATACCGCATAATCCAAACATCAAAAGCATTTTCCCGCTGTCTTTTACTGGTTTAATAACCTTCAACATTGCGAAGCACGCTATAGCAATTAGCAAACCATATCCAGCATCACCCATCATGATACCAAAAATGAGAAAGTAAAAGAGTGCCACAAAAAGGTTGGGATCTCTTTCTCGATAATTCGGCTTTCCAAAATTATCGGTTATCCCTGTAAAAGGTTTTACTAATGGGCCATTTGATGTAAGAGTCGGAGGGTTTTCATTTTCTAGAGGATCTCTGAAAAATAACTCTGCTCTTTTACATTTCTCCGATACTTCTTTTTCTATTTCAACCGATTTTTCTGCAGGGACCCATCCTTCCATTATAAAAATTCTATTTGTCCCTGGGCTCTTTGAAAGACATTCTATTTTTGCAATTTCGATTAGATAATGGTCATACAGAAGCTTAAGCCTATCTGCAAATGTCAATAACTCAATTCCTTCTTTCCATAAACCTTGCCTTCGTTCATCTAGAAGCAAGTTATCTGAGATAAGCTCCGCAATCTTTTCTGCCGGAGTGCGCTCAAAAGTAAAGGGACATTTTGAAAACTCATTTTCGCTCAATATTGCTGCAATTTCAGCTTCCTTATCCCTGTGAGCAGAAATAAATAAGGCTCTGAATTTATCCCCATCATATAATTTTAAAAAAGCCTTATCTTTTAATTTTTCATTTACAGCTTCTGACCTTATAGCGGGGATATATCCAAGAAAGTAAACAACGTTTTTGGTATCCTTAATTTCAGAAAATTTAATATCTATATCAATATAGGGAGTTAGTTGTTCTATCAAAGAAAAATTTCTTGCCTTTTCACTCTTAATGTCTACCATGGAAGAATTGATATGCTCGATTTCAGAAACATAAGAAAAAAGCTCGATTTCATCCTTTGCAATTTCCTCGTATTCTTCTAGAGCAACCAATTTATTCTCTTTTTTGAAGGATACTTTAAGCAATTCTTGGTTTGACTCATCTTTGTTCTCTTTGCTCTTCTTTTCAAGTAGCTTTTGTCGGTTTAAAGTTTCTTTTAGAAAATTAATAGCAAAACTGACCTTCAAAAGCTTAAGATCAATCTCTTCCCTTCTTCTTTTTAAATTGGGATATGATGTCATTTCTTGAAGATTTGCAGTAATTATCTCAACACATCCAGTCTTTAAGAATACTTTCATAAGCCTGGATTCTTCACTTGAGTGAGCGATTAAGCTCATTTTTTTCATTGCTACAATTGACATTATCTACTATCCTTACGTTGAAGCCCTTTTTATTTTATGTCCACCTAATTCCTATATAATGAAGCTCAGCCAGTTTGGCCCCTTTATTGCTCTGGGAACACATTTTGGAGAATTGCATACCCTATATTATTTCATTTTTACTTATATCTCTCGAAGATTAAATCAGCTATTTTAATTACAGCTTTCCTAGTTGAGGTTTTCTGTTTTAGCGAAATGCATTCCTTTTCTCCAGTAGCAAGAATCTTCGAGTACTCATTATCCCCGTCAGCATTTGCTTGTAAGACCACTTGTTTTCTCTCGGTTTTCACCTTTTCTCTTGCATTATTTCTAACTTTAATAGCCTCATCGTCAGCATGAGAAACTGTGTTTTTTGCGTCCTCCAAAGCTCTTTTCGTTATTTCTTCAGCCTCTTTTTCTGCATCTATTACTTTTTTGATTGTCTCTTCTATCATTTAATCCTCTTATTTTCGATTGTCTTCTTACTCAAAAAACCTATCTGGTAATTAATCTCTATTTTATATTTTTATATCTTCCATTTCTTTGTTCTAACAAAAACTACAATAATTTAATTAATCCATTCCGGTAACTATCTGTTTATTATGTATGGTCTAATTAACTTATGTTTTTAATCATATCAAAAATCCAAGAAAAAGTCATTATAATGCGCGCCTCACGCGCAAAAAATATATTAATATTAGTTCCTTCCATTCAGATTAGCATTTTACAACAATTATTGTTTGGCAATTTTTAAAAAAACAGCCCCATCTTAGTGGGGCTGTTATTTCTTACATAAAATATACTATTTTTTAAGTAGATCTCTTATTTCAGTTAGCAAATCTGTAACTTTGTCATTATCTTGAACAACTGGGGTTTCTTCTGCAATAACTGGTTGTTCTACAACAGCAACAACCTCTGGTTGAGTAACTTCGGGAACCTCTTCTTCTTTTTTGTTTTTAAGAAGAGTTGCAGCTTTCTCCGCAGCTTCTTTTGCCTTCATAATAACCCTAAGTAAAGTAAATATTGAGAGAGCAATAATTAAAAAGTCTATTATTGTTTGGATAAAATTACCATATCTAAGGGCAGCCTCCGCCTTTATTACTGCTCCAGTTACTGCGTCAATTTCCGCAGGAGTAATAACCCATTTTAGGTCAGCGATGCTAACTCCTCCTCCAATTAATCCAACTAGGGGCATCAACATATCAGCAACTAAACTAGTAATAATTTTCCCAAATGCAGCTCCAATAATAACTGCAACAGCTAAATCAAGAACGTTCCCTTTTGTGGCGAATGCCTTGAAATCCTTAAAAAATGTACTCTTCTTTATTTTCATTGTCCAACTCCTTTCTGCACTAATCATGCATGTTTTCTAAAATTATATATCTTGAACTTATTATAAACAAGTGCAAAAAAATTTTTACTTTTTGTTTATCCATGGTTGGCAATGTATAAGGATTCCCTAATTATTCTTTCACAAAAAAAGGGGAATAATAAAATATACGATTTTAATAGTTAATTTAAAATAAATGTTATGCTTAAATTCAATAAGTGCAAACTAATTATTCAACCTCATCGATATATGCAGCTAATAGGTCAGCCGCGTGCATCAATGCTGCAAATGGATGTTTTAGGTAAGCTTTCCCTATCTGAAAACTGCCCCCTTTCACCCTCTCATCAAATCCACCCATGTGCCAATTAATGGCCATGGCTTCCTCTCTAGTAAGCTTAAGAAAACCATTGATAATATAAACAGATTTTTCACCATGTCCATATGGCATCTCTTCATCTATAGTGAAATAGGGAACTTTTGTCCAAGAACCATCTGGTTGCTTGGCGTTTCTATACTCAACGACATACAT
>RZYW01000106.1 GCA_009930175.1 Clostridia bacterium | reverse complement strand
AAGGACCGCAAGGTTAATAATGAATTATCAGCTTATGAAAAATGGTTTTTTACCAATATCGATAAAAAAAGAATCAAGATTGGAGTATTTTAATACCCTAGAGGAATATGCAGTTAATGGTAAATTAGAGCATTTTGTTGAGATGCTTTCGATTCTTGAAGAAGAACAGCTGGACAGATATTTGAATATGAAAAAAATATAACACTGGCAGCCATTCTGGATTTATCCAGAGTGGCTATTTTTTTCTCTTTCTTTTAATGTATAAAAATAAAACAATAAGCAGGAGGATGATTGCTCCACCTTGGCCCAAGGAAGATATTAAAGCTATAATTTCCTCCCAGGATTCGGCAAAGAAGTAGCCAATACTTAAATATACGCTGGTCCAAATAAAATCTCCGATTATTATTAAAAAAGCAAATAGACGAAAATTCCATTGAGTAATACCGGCTGTGATTGCCATATAAGGACCAAGCCCGGAAAGAGGAAATTTTGTTAAAAGAACCGTAAATTTCCCATATTTATTTAATAGAACTTTTGCTTTTCTAATTCCTTTTCTGATTCGTGAATACCTTTCTCGGTTATCCATAATTCTGCAACCAAATTTATTCCATATACCATAACAACTTAAATCCCCAAGAATAGCTATTGCCCATACAAAAAGAAATAATGGGAAAAAAGGACGATCATTTGTGCTGGCCAGTACCCCGGAAATTGCAACATAAAAATTTGCTCCTAAGGGAATGCCGTTAAAAGAAATTATCATAATTAGTGCCAGTACAGGATACTTATATTCTAAATAGTAATCAAGAAACATGGTGAAAAATTCTGGTATTTCATCCCATCCTTTTTTATTAGATTTCTTATTATACCCTCTAGTTTTCAATATTAATATTTAGGGTTATACTTTAGTTGTATTTATTGCAATAATCAAAGAAAGGCTGTTGGATATAAAGATGGAGTTAAGGCAGATTGAATATTTTATTAAAGTCTATGAATTAAAAAGTTATACAAAGGCTGCCCAGTTGCTTAATGTTTCCCAACCAGCCATAACCATGGCTATAAAAAGATTGGAGGAGGAGTTAGGCCTTTTCTTATTTCTTCGTGATAACAAAGGTCTTGTAATTACAAAGGCAGGAGAAGCCCTGTTACCCCATGCAAAAAATATACTATTGGAATTAGAAAATTTTATTAAAATATCTGAAGATTTTAATATCAATAAGAAGAAATTACAAATATCTTTCCCTTCAACCCTGGGTTCATGGTTATGGGAAGCAATATACCGTGATTTTTCTGTACAATATCCTGATGTTGAAATAGAAACTAATGACAAGGGAACAATGGAAATAATCAAAGATGTTAAAGATGGAGTGTTGGAATTAGGGTTTTGTGTTATAGAAAATGAACAGGATTCTGATCTTGAAATTAAAGTGATAAAAGAAGGGGAACTAAAAATTATTATGTCATTAGAGAATAATTTGGCTTCTCATGAAGTGATACCATTAGAAAAATTAAGCTCGGAGCGCATTATTATGTACAAAAAAGATACAACATACACAGAAAAATTCATTCGAAGTCTTTTAAATGAATCTGAAATAAAACCTGAATTTATATATGTAAGAGAACAATCAACCGTCTTTGATTTAGTGATAAAAAATCTTGGAGTATCGTTTATTCTTGATGATACTTCAGGTGTCTTAAATAACAATAAAAAGATAGAAATTAAAGGAACAGATAAGAAAGTGTCTTTTAGGGCGGGATTAATTTGGAATAAAGAGAGGCATTTATCTTCAACAGCTAGAGCATTTATTGAGTTTTTAAGTAGTTATGAAAATGGATTATTGTATAAGTAAATCTTATAGCAATATAAAAAAATGGTATTATACTTTAAAAACCTCCTTAGCTATAATCAAGGCAAATAGTGAAGGAGGTTTTTGTTATGGCTTCAACGGTAATAGATAGTAAAGTTTTTGGGTGTCTTTATAGTACTGATAAAATGAGAGAAATATTTAGCGACAAAAATTTAGTGCAAAAATGGATTGATACGGAGGTTGCTCTTGCTAAAGCCCAGGCAAAGTTAGGTATTATACCTCAAGATATGGCAGATGAAATTGGAAAAAAAGGGAACGTGGATCTTTTAGATATTAATGCTATTGGAGAACATTATAAAAGTTCAATTACGATAGTACCTTTGTTAAAAGAATATAAAAAAGTTTTAGATAATAATGCTGGAGAATTTGTTCATTATGGTGCTACTAGTCAGGATATTGTGGATAATGGAATGATTCTACAAATCAAAGAAGCTTATGCAGAGATATATAAACAGGTTGAAGAAGTTGAAAAATTAGCTGCTGGTATTTCTGAGAAACACAAAGATCTTGTAATGGCCGGACGTACTCATGTTATACAAGCTCTTCCTATTACCTTTGGTTTTAAAACCGCAGTATGGACAGCAGAGCTGGGACGCCATCTTCAGAGAATGAGAGAATGTAAAGAGAGAATTCTTATAGGTCAATTTTCGGGAGCAGTTGGTACCTTAGCTTCTCAAGAAGAGTTGGGACTTGAAGTTCAGAAAATTATGATGGAAGATTTAGGCTTAAATGTTCCAGTAATCAGTTGGCATACTGCAAGAGATCATATCGCAGAGTTCATAAGTCTTTTAGCATTAATTGCAGGAACTATTGGAAAAATTACTCATGAAATTTTTTCTCTTCAAAGAACAGAAATTGGAGAAATAGAAGAGCCGTTTTTTATGGGAAAAGTGGGAAGCAGTACTATGCCTCACAAACGTAATCCTCAGGTTTGTGAAAACGTAATTGCTTTATGTAGAAATGTAAGAGGCTTAGCACCTTTAGCAGTTGAAGCGATGATTTGTGAAAATGAAAGAGATTGGGGCTGTCTCCTTTCTGAATGGGATTTTGTTCCCAAAGCATGTCATATGATGGGGGCAGCCTTAGAAAAAACAGCAGATATTCTTAATAACCTTATAGTTTATCCTGATAGAATGGAGGAAAATCTTTTCAAACTTAAGGGTATGCTTCTTTCTGAAGCTGCTATGATGCATCTAGGTGAAAAAATAGGAAGACTCACTGCTCATGAAATAGTCTACGAAACATGTATGAAAGCCTTTGTAGAAAATAAGACAATGAAAGAAGCACTTCTTGAAAACGAACTTGTTTCCAAACATTTTAATGGTGAAGAAATAGATGAATTTTTAGAGCCTCATAAATATACAGGGCTGTCAGCAGAATTTGTTGACAGGGTAATAGAAGCAAGAAAAAACTAGAAGTAATATAATAATCAAGTAAATTTGTAAATCCCTCATTTAAATGGGGGATTTTTTTCTTTTTTAGTTTCAATAATATTTTTATTGGTTATATTTTATTTGCATTTATTGCAATAAAAAGGAAGGTTGTGAAGAATATGGAAAGGAAAAGCTTTCTAAGCAAAAATAATTTTCTTGTAAT
>RZYW01000004.1 GCA_009930175.1 Clostridia bacterium | reverse complement strand
TTCTTTTTTTACAGTATATTTTGTTAAACCATTTTTGTCCCAATCTTTTAATATTTCTGTATGAGAGTATTTATTTATTATTTCTACAGCCTTATTTATTTCCTTGCTGGATAAATCAAGCTCAATTATTATAGAGTCCAACTCATTTAACTCTATATATTTTTCTAAAAGCTCAAATTTCACTTCTAACTTATCTATTTTGTTTTCAAGTTCTTTCAATTTCTTTCTTAAACTCTCCATTTTCAACCCTCGATTTAATTTCATTTTCAAAATAAATACTTGTACTTGGGAAAGCAACCTGAACCCCTTCCTCTTCCAGTATTTTCATTATTGCAAAATTTATTTTTTCTTTGACTCTAAGATACTCGCCCCATATTGTTGTATTCGTAAAAAAATAAATAAAAATATCAAGGCTGCTGTCATTGAATTTATCAAAATTAACAAATATTGTTTGAGGATGTATTTCCTCATCTTTTTTTAATAAATCTTTAATTCTTTTAATACATTTTTCCATCTTTTCAGCTGGAGTTGAATACATTACCCCAAGATTAAAGGTAACTCTTCTCCTACCCATTCTTGTCCAGTTTGTAATTGATTCTTTTGCAATAGTTGAATTTGGAACAGTTACTAAGGCCTGAGCAAAACTTCTGACTTTTATGCTTCTAAAAGTAATATCTTCAACAGTCCCTTCAACACTTGGAGTCTCAATCCAGTCACCAAGGCTAAAAGGTTTTTCAGTAATTATTACCAGACCACCAAAAACATTAGAAATTGTATCCTGGGCTGCAAGGGCAAAGGCTAATCCACCTAAACCAAGACCAGCAATAAATCCTTCGACATTATATCCCCATTCCTGAATAATTATACTAATAGAAAGGAAAATAATGACAATTCTAAACACTTTAGAAATAAAGGGAAAGAGAATTTTATCTCCTTCTAATTCATAGCGTTCAAAAATCTTTTTAAAAAATTCTGAAGAAGGATTTGTAATATTATAAAATCCCCAGGCAAAAGTATAAATTAAAAGAGATCTAAAAGCTTTATCTAACATAATTTGATATTCCAACCTGTCAGCTACCATGCTAAATGAAGCATACAAACCCAATACAACAAATAAAAATCTTACAGGTCTTTCAAAACAATTTAATATATACTTATCCAAAATAAAATTTGACTTGCTGGTAACCTTTTTTAAAAATCCAAATACAATTTTTGTAAACATTTTTCTTAAGAATAAGAAAAAAAGAAACAAAAGAACAGCTACAGTAATTTCTATTATTATATTTTCATGACTTAACAGTATTATGTGTTCAAGAGTGTTCATAAGAAAAATCCCCCTTGATAGATTATATAATAAAAAGCCGGACAAATAAAATAAAAAGGGATTGTATACTTTTTATACAATCCCTTTATTATAATTATTCTTCCATAGTTGACAGGTCGCCTAGAGGCAGCCCTAATTCCCTTGCTTTTAAAACTCTTCTCATAATTTTTCCACTTCTTGTTTTTGGAAGTGATTGTAATACTTCAATTTCTTTTGGATAAGCATGAGCAGCAAGATGTTTTCTAACAAACTTCTTTATATCATCAAATAAATCTTCATCGTATTCATAACCATCTCGAAGAGTAATAAAGGCCTTAATAATTTCTCCTCTTTCCTCGTCTGGCTTTCCAATAACCCCTGCTTCAGCTATTGCCGGGTGATCCACAAGAGCATTTTCTACTTCAAAAGGACCTACTCTATGTCCTGATGTATTTATAATATCATCTGCTCTTCCAATAAACCAAAAATAACCATCATCATCAACATAAGCATTATCCCCTGATAAGTACCAGCCTTTGATTTTGAAATATTCATTATACTTTGCTTCATCTCCCCAAACCTGACGCATCATAGAAGGCCAGGTAGGTCTTAAAGCTAAAAGTCCTACGCTGTCTCTTGGAAGTTGATTACCATACTGATCAACTACTGCAGCTTTAATTCCTGGCACAGGGCGACCCATTGAACCGGGCTTAATGTCCATACAGGGGAAGTTCACTATCATCATAGAACCTGTTTCAGTTTGCCACCAGGTATCGTGTATTGGAAGATAAAAAACTTTAAGACCCCAACGTATTACTTCTGGATTTAATGGCTCTCCAACACTGCATATATGTCTTAAGGGAGCGAAATCATAATCCCTTGTAAGTTCATCTCCCGCTTTCATTAACATTCTTAAAGCTGTTGGTGCAGTATACCAAACAGTAACTTTATTATTTTCTAAAGTCTCATACCAGCTTTCAGCGCTAAATGCCTGAGCATTAACAACCTGAGTTACCCCATGAAGCCAAACACCAAATATGCCGTAGGATGTCCCTGTAACCCAGCCAGGATCTGCAGAGCACCAATAAATATCATCTTCTCTCAAATCTAATACCCATTTTGCCGTTTGATAATGGCCAAACATGGCCTTATGAACATGAACAACACCCTTAGGAGAACCTGTTGAACCGGATGTATAGTGAATTATAAATGGATCTTCAAGAGATGTTTTTTCTATTTCAAAATTTGCAGATGCTTCAGAAAGCAATCTTTCATAGGATAAAATTTTACCTTCTTCCTTAATGTTTTCTCCAGTTAGAATAATATATTCAAGATCTGGTAAATCTGGAAGTATTGGAAGAATTCTTTCATATAATTCCATATCTGTAATTAATACTTTTGCTGAACAACCTGCAAGACGATCCTTAACGGCTTCTGGTCCAAAAGCAGCAAATAAAGGTCCTAGAATACCACCAATTTTTGGTATTGCAACTGCACTAATATATAATTCTGGAATTCTTGATAAAAAAGTAAATACTCGGTCTCCTTTTTTTACACCAATACTTTTTAAAGCATTAGCGACTTTGTTAGAGTCTTCACTAATATCTTTAAATGTATACTCTTTCCGCAGACCATCTGGACCTTCCCAGATAAGGGCAAGCTTTTCTCCCAATCCATTTTTAACATGCTTGTCAACAGTTTCATAGGCAATATTGTACTTTCCTTCTCCAAGGCCTTCGAATTCTTCAATTACAGACTCATACTCAAAGCTTTTATAAGCATCCTCATATGACTTCATATTGACTTTGACATATTTCTTCTTTATTCTCTCTTCTAAAATATAATGCTTCGCCGAAAAATTCTGGTCCATCATCTTCCCCCTAAAATTATTTAATATGAGTTTAAATATAAATTATAGTTATTTTTTTTGAATTGTAAACAATTTTCTGAAAATTTAATTAAATTAGCACCACCTTGATTTCAGTGGTGCTAAGACCTGTTTCGGCTAGTTTTTATAAAGTTTTCATAGACAGAAAACCAGGAATAATTTTTTATAATCTCTTCAGAGACTTTTCGTTTTATGTTTTCTGTTCCAGCATTCCCTTTGTTGCTTTTAATGTAGTTTAATAAATATGTAATATTTAATATTATGTTATCTAAAAAATTTTCATCTTGCTTAATCTCATTATATTCTTTAATATCAAAATCATTTTGATAAATCTTTCTAAGACTTTCTTCTATATCTGACATCCCTGTATTTTCAGGAATAACTACAGGAACCCCTGAAGAAAGAGCTTCAATTACAGAAATTGAAAAGCCTTCTTTAGCTATAACCGGAAATACACACAGATCCATCAAAGAAACAAGATGAGATAATTTACCATGATTTAAATATCCTGCAAATTCAATTTGGCTGTCAATCCCAAGACCACATTTGAAGTATTTTTCTGCAAATACAGGATCAAGAATATTAAGATAACATATTTCATAAGCATTATCCTTGCCATACTTCTTTGCATATTCTTTCGTTAAATCTTCCAGCACTAAATAAAAATCTTTTCTGTTTCCTTCAGAAAGATATTTTATTAATTTCTCACATTTCTTTTTATTTCCACCTTTTCCCGCAATATAAAGCTTAGCCTCAGGGAAAAATTCTCTGATAAAAGGGAATATGATAAATAACAGGGGAATTCCTTTTTCAAGGGAAAAATCACCATATGTCATTATATTGAGATTATTTTCCCAGTCAAAATTTTCTAGAAATGAGGTATCCCCTTTATCATTTCTTATTTTATATTTTAAATTCTCAAATACTCTATTCTTATCTTCAGGGGTTACAGCCATTGTAAATACTTCTGTGTCTACACCCGCCGGAATATAATTACCTTTAAGTTTAATGCTTTCAGAACAACCAGGGAACTCTTGAATCAGATCAAAAATTATTTCTCTGTTTAAAAATATTAAAGAATCTACCCTGGAAAAAATTGGGGTAATAAAATCTTTAAGGCTTTTATTTTTATAGTATGAATAATAAAAACAGTTCCCATCAACTATGCAATAATGTTTAATTCTGGGATATTTTTTTCTAACTATTTCTGTAATAAATGGTTCTGGAAAAAGATGTGTTGAAATAATCAGATCTATATTTATTTCTTCCAATATATTTTCTATTGCACTAATAATAAGATTTGAATAAGAATATATTTCCTGATTTTTCATTTCATGAAATTCCCGGACTTCAAAACCTTCTATCTCTTCTTTTTTATACATAGGTAATACACCCTGAATCTCCGGCTTAATTAAAATACATTCCCCATAACCGGAGGCACTGGATTTATATGTCATTTTTTTTGTTTTATTCCCAAAAGAAAACTCATAAATTCGATCTACAAGGGAATAATCATTTACTTTGTTTTCCTGAGATAAAATTATAGCTCTGTGTCCGTTTTTTTTGATTTCTTTAGCTAAATTATAAACGTATATATTACTTCCATTTCCCTCAAGAAAATATCCATGGACAATTAATATATTCATATATCCTACCTGTAGTTCGTAAATTGAAGATCTATGTCATAATCTTGTTCCCGAATAAAAGCAATTACAGCCTGAAGATCGTCTCTGTTTTTTCCGGAAATTCTAATTTGATCATCCATAATTTGTGCCTGAACTTTTATTTTTGTTCCCTTTATATCTTTAATTATATTTTTAGCAAGATCTGTATCAATTCCCTGCTTTATCTTGATACTTTGTCTAACCATACCACCACTTGCATCTTCTATTTTTCCATAATCAAGATTTTTTATAGATATTCCTCTTTTAATTAGCTTTGTCTGTAAAACATCTATAATAGATTTTAATCTAAAATCATCCTCAGTTAATATTTTTACATCATCACCATCAATATTAACTTCAGATTTACTTCCCCTGAAATCAAATCGCTGAGTTATTTCTTTTTTAGTTTGATTAACTGCATTATCCAGTTCCTGCATATCGACTTTTGATACTACATCAAAAGATGGATCCTTAGCCATGTTTTTTCCTCCTTTAATTTATAATTGTTACTTTTCTTTCTATATTATCCCAGATAACAAGTGAATTAAAGTTTTCACCTACATACCTTAAGGGGACATAAGTTCTTCCAGAAATAATTACCGGAGGAACATCAAGACCTTGTTGTAGATTTTTACTCCCTATTTCAAGGAATAAATTTTTTCCTTTACCTGTTAACATTACACCATTTTTTTCTGCTATCCACTCTGCCTTAATACCTAAGAAATCAGTTACAACCCTTAGGGGAACCATAGTCTTATTATTAATTAATAAAGGCTTCGTATCAATAAAAAATACAAAATTATTCATTTCCCCTTTGTTACTGTCAATTCTGAGAATTAATTTATTCTTCATACCAAGATCTTGCATATTAGAATAATCTGGTTCTTCTTCAGCATAAAAACTTAACTTTGGGGTTATTTCTCTTCCGTTACTTAAATAAAAAGAAAGAGATATTCCATCTTTTTTATCCATATTTTCTGGAATAGTAAAGGGGATCTCAATATACCCTTTATCTTTAATAATTTCAGAAGATATATTTAAAAGCCCGGTTTCTTCAATTATTTTTCCTTGAAGATAATATATTTCATTAATTCTTCCGTCAAAATCAGATATCTCTGAATAAACCTCAATTTTAAATGTTCCCTCTGTTATTTCATTTTCAGAAGCATCTTTAAAATAAATTCTTATTCTGTTATCCCCTTTTTTTAAAGGAAGAACTGACTCCAGTTCAGCATAATAGGGTTCTTTTGAGGGCTTAACTTCAATTTCAACTTTACCCTTTCCTCTCCCATTATCTACATTTATTATAATTTCATTTATACCACTTTTATATAAATCAAAGGCAATATTTATCTTACCATCTTTAAAATAATAAAAACTTTCCCTGGGGATTATATTAATTTTTTGATTAAGATGATTGTTTACCAATTCAAGGGAATAGCTGCCATTTAAATTATTTCCCAAATCATCCTTTATATGGAGAATATAATTTTGTACTTCACCGCTAAAAACCTCTGTACCATCCTCTGGATAAAGGGAAATATCATTTAGGAATCTTGTTTCTAAATAAACTTTATCCTCTTCTCCATAAGAAAATACTGCTATCAATAATAAAAAGATAAGTATCGATATCTTAGTTTTCATCATCTTCATTTTTTTCTTCCTTTTCATCAAAGGTTTGCAGCTTTTTATTAACAAGCTCTTTAATCTCTTCGTATGAAAACCCTGTTAATATTTCAATTCCCTGTCTTATATATTGAACGGAATAAATATGAAATTTGCCATCTTTCACTGCATCTATAACTTCATTTTTCAAAACAAGATCTTCAATATTTTGCTGGGGAATAATAACTCCCTGAGTGCCTGAAAGTCCTCTCTGATTACATACATCAAAGAAGCCCTCAATTTTTTCTGTTACTCCTCCAATAGGCTGAATTTCACCCTTTTGGTTTACTGATCCTGTAACTGCTATGCCTTGGTCTATTGCTACTCCTGAGAGACTTGATAACAATGCATATAGTTCAGCACTGGAAGCACTGTCTCCATCAATTCCACCATATAATTGTTCAAAAACTATATTAGCTGAGAAGCTCAAATGCTTATCCTGAGCAAACTCCTCTCCCATAAAACCAGATAAAATTAATACTCCCTTATCATGAATTTTCCCGGATAGCTTACTTTCTCTTTCTATATTTACAATTCCAGATTTACCCATAAAAGTAGAAACAGTAATTCTGCTTGGTTTCCCAAACATAAAATCACCAAGAGAAAGAACTGCAAGGCCATTAATTTGCCCCGTTTCTTTACCTTCAGTTGATATAATTATACGGTTTTTCTTTATTTCTTCATTTAATTTTTCCTGATAAGTGTTTCTGCGGTAATCCTTTTCTCTAATAGCTTTTATTAAAGAATTTTCATCTATATTTTTTTTCTTTTCCATTTCAGCATAAGCATTTGCTTCAAAAACTATTTCAATTAATTCATTAAATCTTGTTGCTAATTTAGACTGGCTTCCCGATAAGCGCATACTGTACTCAACTAATTTTGCCATTCCACCTTTATCTAAATGACGAATCTTTTCTTCTTTACAGAAATTACCAATAAACTCAGCCAATTTATTCAAATGGAGACTGTTAAAATCCATTTCCTCATCAAAATCAGCCTTTATTTTAAACAATTTTTTAAAATCTTCATCATAGTGATATAAAAGATAATATATTTCTGGTGAACCAATTAAAATAATTTTTAATTTAACTTTAAGAGGCTCTGGTTTTAAACTATTTATTATAATTGCTCCATATTGTTCTCTTAGATCATCGATGTTCAATTCCTCAGTTGAGATAACTCTTTTTAAAGCCTCCCAAACAAAAGGGTTCATTAACACATCTCTTGCCTGCAAAATAAGGTAACCACCGTTAGCCCTGTGGATAGCTCCTGCCTTTATGTTTTTGTAATCAGTAATAATTACACCCATTTCATTATCATATTCAATTCTTCCAGCAAGATTATGATATGTAGGATTTGATTCAAAAATAACTGGAGCTCCTTCAGACTCACTATTGTCTACCAGTAAATTAACTTTATATTTTGAAAGAGTTTCTTGTTTTTCATCTTTTTTAAAGAAATTTAATGGAAGCATATTTACTTCTTCTCTTTTTTCAATAAAGATATTAATATTTTCCAAAATATCTTTTTTTATATCTTCAAGATATTTTACTATCTTCTCGTTATCATTATACTTTTCAGATATTTTTTTTATAATATGCCCAATAGCTGACAATGCTAAGTTATCTTGAGCTTCTTTTATTTTTTCTTTTCCTTCGTTATCTGTTTCTTGAACTTTCTTTATTACTTCTCCCGCTTTTTCATGTACGTTAATAGACTTATCCGCAATTTTTTGCTTAATTTCAGAATCAAGATTCTCATATGTTTCTGCATCTATTTCTTTTCCGTCTAAAATTGGAATACTTAAATATCCTGCATTGGAACCTTTTAATACAAAGCCCTGTTCTTCTGCATATTTATATAATTCCTGCATTTTCTCTTGTCTTTTCTTTTTTACCTGAGAATAAATTTCTTTTTTTTGTTCTTCATAATCGCTGCTTGAAAATGCCTTTTCAATACTTTCCTGAATGTCATTGGAAAAGTCTTCCATATCTTTTTTGAATTCTTTCCCTTTTCCACTTGGAAGCTCAATTAAACTTGGATTGCTGTTTTGCCTGAAATTATATACATAACAAATATCATTAGGAACCGGTTCTTCTTTTGCTTTTTTACCAAGTACTTTTCTGGCATAACTTGTTTTCCCTGTACCTGTAGTTCCTGATATATATATATTATAGCCTTTTTTATTTATCATCAGGCCTAATTGTGTTGATCTTACTGCCCTGTCTTGACCAATTATCCCATCAGATGCAGCTATTTCTTCAGTAGTATTAAAATTAAAAATATCTGGATCTATTATATTTTTAAGTTTATTAAATGGTATTTTCCTGTCTTCTTTAATATTCATATTTACCTCCAGATAATACTGACTTCATCACCATCATTAATTGGACTAATATACTCTGCTTCTTTGCCATTTAAAAGTACTTCTACCTTTGTTAATCCTTCTGGGGCTTTAGGAGTAAAATTAATTTCTTTAAAAAGATCGATTAATAAGGGTTGCTTTAACTCACTTCTTTTAATATTTACATAATCACCATCGCTAATTTTATCCTCTAAGTTTGCTAATCTGTTATTATGATATATTTCGTAATCTGAAACAATTATTTTTATTGGTTCCTCATCCATAGTAACCGTGATAAATTTTTTCTCAAGTTTCTCTATTTCATCTTTTAATACATTTTCCAATATATATTCTTCATCACTTTTCTTAATTGTTTCAATTTTGTCTCCATTTTGAAGCCTGTAATTAATTCCTGCTAAAGTTCCATTAATAATAAAGTCATATTTATTTAAAGATTTAAATCTTAAATTGTTATCTGTACTAATATTGTAATCTGTTCTATCAAGGAATTTACTATCTATTGAACCCATTAACTCCCCAATAGAGTCTATTAACCTAACTGTAACATTTGCATTATCTTTAAGTTCCATACTTAAATCCTCAGTTTCAACTCCGTCAACCATAATTTCAACTGGGATAACTATCTCCTGATTTTCATAAAATACTTTTTTCATTTCAGGAACTATATCTTTAAGAGTTACTTTTCCTTCTCTGCCTTCTTCCCCTGGAATAAAAGTAATAAAATCATCTGGCTGAATAAAACTTTCTATTTTCCCAGGTTCTTCATTAATCAATATTTCTGATGGTAAAGGTGGTGTTCCCGGAATAATTCTAACTTTACCATTTACTTTAATTGTCTTGGGTTCTCCGGCTTTTGGATATATCTTCTCTGAAGGAATCCCCGCACTTAACAATGCGTCAAAGGCAGTGTTTACTCCTAAATTTAAAACACTAACTGGATAATCATTAACCATTACCTGAATAAAGCCAAGATTTGAATCATTTCGATAAGTAAGAGCAATCCCAACAGGAGTAATATATTCAGGCCCCTTATATTCTTCAGGAATATTAATTACGTCATTAATTGAGCGGGCACTTTGTACAGCTACTCTGTTTTCCGGTAAACCTAAATTTTGGGCAATCATAACATTAATGTCAGGAGTCAGACTCCCTCCCCCAATAAGAACAACTGCTTGAGGTGCTTTACCATTAAGCTGTAAAATAGTTTCAGCTATTTCAGATGAAAGTTTTAGGGAAACTGGCTCAATATTTTTTAATAAATCTTCACTTTTCATTAAATTTGAAAAGCCCAGAACATCTTTATATTCTATTTCATCCTGATTTTTTATAAGTCTTTTAATTCTTTCGGCTTCGTTGAAATCTAAAAGATAGTCTGTGGAAAGTTTTTCCGTTACTTCATCTCCGGCCATTGGAACCATCCCATAAGCATTTATAGCTCCTTCAGAACTTATTGCAATATCAGATGTTCCTGCTCCTATATCAACAAGAACCAGATTTAACTTTCTCATTGTTGAAGGAATTATAGCATTAATTGCAGCAATTGGCTCCAAGGTAAGATTTTCAAGAATTAAATCATTATCTTCAACTACATATTTCAATGATTCAAGAACAATTTTTGGTAAGAAGGCTGCTACTATTTCAACGGATATTTTTTTACCTTTCTGACCTTCTAAATTTCCAAGTTCTATATCATCCAAAAAGCTCTTCCGAACACTATATCCAACACAATAATAATTAGTATATTCCTGATCTGTATCTGACATCTTTAGTTGATATTGAGTTTTATGAACACATCGTAATTTTAACCTGGTTATATCTTCTTTACTTATAAACCTGTCTTCTTGAAATTCTTCTGATATTGTTTCTTTACGAGTTACAAGAGATCTCCCAGCAGCAGCAACGGATGTCTTTTTAAGAACAATATTATTTCTTTCTTCCAGCTTTTCTTTTACTTTTTTTACAACTTTACTAACCAGTGGTGCATTATGTATCTGGCCATTAAGCATAGCTCTTTCCTGATGTTCAACATATTCAAGGTCGATAAATTCAAACTGTTCTCCTATAGCTTTCAATAAGATACCAACTACAGACCTTGTGCCTATATCCAGTGCAAAAATGTAATTTTCCATATATATATCTTCCCTCTGCTTAAAATTTTACTTATTTTTTAGAAAAAAAAGCCTAGCAAAGGACGCTAAGCTTTATTTTTATATAATTCTTTCCATAACTTTTCATATTCAAGGGCATGATTTACCCTGTCTGACTCTGTAGAAGGATCCAGCTCTTTAACAACTTTTCCTGGAATACCCATAACCATAGAATATGGAGGTATTTTAGTATTTGGTGCAACAACAGAACCTGCTGCTATTATAGCCCCTTCTCCAACTTCTACATTATCTAATAGAGTCGCTCCCATTCCAATTAAAGCTTTATCACCAATTTTACATGCATGAAGAATACAACCATGTCCAACAGTAACATAATCCCCAACAATTACAGGCATGTTTACATCAAGATGAACAACACAATTATCCTGAATATTTGAATGCTCACCAATAACAATTTTATCAAGATCAGCTCTTACTGTAGCATTAAACCAAATACTCCCACCTTTTTTTAATAAAACATTACCCATAACACTTGCACTTTCAGCAACGAAAGCATCTTCATCAATTTGAGGCATAAAACCTGCTACCTTATATATTCCCATTACATAACCTCCTGTTAATATATTTTTTTACATTGGCTTTTGATAAAAGAAAATTGCAGCGCTGGAATATCCAATTTCCCTTGCTGTTATTATTTGTTCAGTACTTCCTGTGAAAAGAATTCCCCCGGGCTTTAATGAGTTAAAGAAGTTCTTATATAACTCTGCCTTAGTTTCTTCGGTAAAATATATTACTACATTTCTGCAAAGAATTAAGTCAAAGCCGGATTCAAATCTTTCTGTAATTAAATTGTGCTTTTTGAAAGTTATTTTTCTTTTTAAACTTTCCAATACATTGTATTCTTCATTATTTTTACTAAAATATTTTGTCAGGTACTTACTTTCCATACCCGCTACTTCTCGTTCAGTATATTTTCCTGCTTTTGCTTTATCAAGAACTCTTATATCAAAGTCCGAGGCAAGAATAGAATAATTTACTCTTGGAAAATGCTCTTCCATTAGCATTGCCAGACTATATGGTTCCTGTCCCGTTGAACATCCTGCAGACCAAATTCTTAATTCATTAGATTTTGTAAGTAAGTCGGGAATTATTTTTTCTCTTAAAACATCCCATTGAGCCTGGTTTCTAAAGAATTCGGAAACGTTAATTGTAAGATGATCAAGGAATCTGTTGAAAATTGCCTGTTCACCTTTCATCTCATTTATAAAAGCATCGTATCCTTCTATTTTCAAAACTCTCATAAGACTGTTTATTCTTCTTTCCATTTGGGGCCTTTTATATCCTGTTAAATCAAGATCAAAAACTCTTTTAAGATCACTGATAAATTTTTCGTAAGCGTCCACTTTTCAGCACCATCCTTAGTATTTTATAAGTTTTTCAAAACTATATCAGATTTTTCTAATGTTTCATTTATTATATCATCATCATGTTTTGTTGATAAAAACCATGACTCAAATTGAGAGGGAGCAATGTAAACACCTTTTTCCAATAAACCATTAAAGAATTTACTAAACTTTTGAACATCTGATTTAACTGCTCTGTCAAAATCAGTAACTTCTTCATCATTAAAAAACATACCTACCATAGAACCTACTCTGTTAAAACTTGCATTTATAGAATTCTTTTCTGTTAAATCTTTAAGACCTTTTTCAAGCTTAGCAGATTGTTTTTCTAGAAAATCGTAAGCATTTGTATCTCTAAGTTTTTTTAAAGCTGTAAGCCCTGCATTCATAGCAAGAGGATTACCAGAAAGAGTTCCTGCCTGATACATTGGTCCAAGGGGAGCTACAAGCTCCATTATTTCCTTTTTACCCCCATAAGCGCCAACAGGTAGTCCTCCACCAATAATTTTACCTAAAGTTGTTAAATCTGGTTCAATATCAAATAATACTTGAGCTCCTCCCCAGGCAACTCTAAAACCACTCATAACCTCATCAAAAATCAGAACTGTTCCTTGTTCAGTACAAAGTTTTCTCAGTTCTTTCAAAAACTTAATATTTCCAGGTACTACTCCCATATTACCTGCAACTGGTTCAATTATAACCCCGGCAATTTGTCCTTGATATCTACTAAATATTTCATAAAGACTGTCTAAATCATTATATCTTCCCGTAATAGTGCTGGAAGCTATATCAGCAGGAACTCCAGGACTTGATGGAACTCCTAAAGTTAAAGCTCCTGAGCCAGCTTTTATTAAAAGAGAATCTGAATGCCCATGATAACATCCTTCAAATTTTAATATTTTATCTCTTTTTGTATAAGCTCTGGCAAGTCTAAGAGCACTCATAGTAGCCTCAGTACCAGAGTTTACCATTCTCACCATATCCATTGCCGGAAAGGCATCAATAACCAACTGAGCAATTTCAGTTTCTACTTCTGTTGGTGCACCGAAACTTGTTCCTGAATCAATACTTGTGTAAAGAGATTTTACAATATCTGGATCTGAATGACCTAAAATTAAAGGACCCCAGGATAAAACATAATCAATATACTTATTACCATCTATATCTTCCATATATGGTCCGTATCCTTTTTTAATAAAAACTGGTTTTCTTCCTACAGATTTAAATGCTCTTACAGGGCTGTTTACACCACCAGGGATTACCTGCTGAGCTTTTTCAAAAGCTTTATTTGAATTGTTAAAAATCATTTGTTTTTCACTCCTGTTTTCTAGTAAAAAGGCTCATTAATTAATGAGCCTTAAAACATAAATTACCATTTATTACTTCATATTAAACAAGTTAACTGTTAAGTCTGGAGTCAACTGCAACTGCTATAATTTTTGCTCCAGTTAAAATAGCTTCTTTGTTATAAACCATATCAATACTATGCAAACCTGGTGTTAAATCCGCACCTAATCCAATATAGGCTGTTTTTATATTTCCCTTTGTGCTGTAATAGTGGAAATCTTCCCCGCCAGGTGTAATAATAGGATCCATTGCTTCTCCAAGAACCTCTATAATTGCCTCTCTGGTTCTGTTTACAACATCTTTATCATGAGCTGCTCCTGGAACTCCTCCACGATGCTCAACTTCAACCTCGGCTCCAACAGTTTTAGCTCCATTAATTATAGCTTGTTTAGTTTTTTCAATTAGCTCTTCCATTGCTTCATTTGTCTGAGCTCTCATATCAAAAACCATTTCTGCTTTATCTGGAATAACGTTTGGTGCTGAACCCCCTGCAATAAACTTTGTAGTTTTTACAGAATAAGGAACTGAAGGGTTTAATTTTATTGCGTTAATTGCATTTACAATTGCAGCTCCTGCATCAATTGCATTTATTCCAAGGTGAGGTCTTGCTCCATGAGAATTAAGACCTTTAATTGTAGCATTCATAAAGCCTGAAGCCCCGTGAGAAAGAGCCGGTGTAGCTTGATTTAATTTTGCCTCTTGTATAGGACGAAGGTGAATCCCTACCATTTCATCTACATCTGAAAGTAATCCACTTTCAAGCATAGACTCTGCTCCACCAAGAACCTCTTCTGCAGGTTGAAATACCATCTTAAGAGTGCCTTTTTTAATTCCTTTTTTTGCAACAGCCAAAGCTGCAGCTAAAGCCATTGTACTGTTCGCATCATGACTGCAGGCATGAACAGCTTTTTCTGCACCATCCACATTAAACATTAAAGCATCCATATCAGCTCTTACAGAATAAACAATACCATCTTCTTTTCCTTTAAGAACTGCGATAATTCCTGTAGTATTGTTTACATTAGCGGTAACATTAAAACCAGCTTCTTCAAGTTTACCTTTAATAAATTCAGATGTTTTATATTCTTCCCAGCTCTTTTCAGGAATACTGTGAAGATGATTATATATTGAATAAACTTCATCTTTTAATGATTCAACAATCTTTAAAATTTCCATAATCTTGCCCTCCTTTTTTTGCTAAAGATCAGACAAAAAATCTCATTACAAACATTGATAAAAAAGCATTTAAAATACAAATACCAAATAATATACCGTAATGTCTGCTTTCAACTTCTGCAGCACCAAGTAAACGTCCAGCATATTGAATTTGAGCACCCATTAGAAAAATAGCAGGAGTTAAAATAGCCACCTGAGCCCCATCAATTACACCCTGGGTAAATAAACTAACTGCAACTCCAACTCCGCCCCCCATAGAAAGCCAAGCTCCCATTAAAACTGTAGCTGCTTCTCCAGGCAAACCAAAAACTGCCATAACAGGCCCAAAAACCTTGCCTAAAATATCTAGAATCCCAGTAATCTTTAAAGCATGAATGATAACAAAAGCCATCATAACATTTGGCATTACACTAGATATTCCTATATTCCATCCCTTACGGGCTCCATCAACAAACACATCTGTAATCATTTTTTTCTCTTTAATTTCCATATTTATCCCCCTGAATTATGTCTTATGTTACTATTGTTTTTTAGAAGCAGCTTTTAAATAAAAGCGCATTAAGTTAGCACCAAAAACTTTAAAAATCATTATTACAACAAAAGGTACAATTAAAGGAACGGTTACTGCCATGCTTCCGTCAGCAGCACTTAATGCAAATAAAGCAGCTCCTGTAGCAAAATAATTTGTTATAGTACCTCCTGCAGTAAACTGAAATGCCGCAAAAATAGTACGTTCATCATTTGTAATTTCCTTTTCGTCGTATAACAACTTTGTCATACCTGCTCCTGCGTCAGTACTTTGAAGACTTGCAATTAAAGCTAATCCTGTACTTCCAGGTATTCCAAGTAAAGGTCTTAATAGTGGTGTTAAAAGTTGTCTTGCTGCATCTAAAGCACCAAGATATTCAACAACAGAAACTACTGCAAGTGCAAACATAACAGTAGGAATTAGGTTTAAAGCAAAAAGAAAACCATCTTTTGCTCCATAACCCCCAGTACCTCTAAATGTAAAAGACTTCCCGCCTTCTCCAATAATTTTTCCATAATCTCCATTTAAAACTGTAAAGTCCAAAACTCCTAACCAGCCAGCTGCTTTTGCAAAAAATCCTGAAAAGAATACAATTGCAAAAATCAAGGAAAGATAAGCAACTATGCCAACCTTCTTTTGTTCATTTTTTTCATTCATAAATTTAGCCCCCATTTAAAGTTATGTTATTTATTTTTATCCCTTCATCCACTTAAGAATATCTTTTGTATGATAAGTAATTATCAAATCTGCCCCTGCTCTTTTAAAGCCAAGCATTAATTCCATAACTGTTTTTTTCTCATCAATCCAGCCATTTTCTGCTGCTGCTTTAACCATTGAGTATTCGCCACTAACATTGTAGCAGCAAACTGGTACATCAAAATTATCTTCAAACAATTTAATAACATCCATATATGCCATTGCTGGCTTAACCATAAGAATGTCGGCTCCTTCTTCTAAATCAAGCTGCCCTTCACGAAGAGCTTCTTTAAAAGAACCAGAAGGATCCATTTGATAGCTTTGCCTGTCACCAAATTGAGGTGCTGATTCCGCAGCATCTCTAAAGGGACCGTAAAAGGCTGAAGCGTATTTTGCTGAATAACTCATAAGAATAATATCTTGAAAGCCCGCATCATCCAGGGCTTCTCTTATTACTCCTATTCTTCCATCCATCATATCGGAAGGAGCAACAATATCTGCCCCTGCCTGTGCATGACTGACAGCTATTCTGGCAAGATAGCTTAAAGTACGGTCATTAGAAACATTATTATTTTCAATAATTCCGCAATGCCCGTGACTGGTATATTCACACATACAAACATCCGTAATTACAATCAATTCAGGAAACTTTGCTTTAATTTCTCTTATCCCCTGCTGAACAATACCATTAGCATCATAAGCTCCTGATCCCATATCATCTTTCTCACTTGGAATTCCAAATAAGATTACAGATTTCAGGCCAAGTTTTGACAGTTCCTCTATTTCTGCAATGGCTTTATCTACAGAAAACTGAGAAATTCCTGGCATTGATTTTACTGGATTTTCTATATTATTACCTTCAACTAAGAATAAAGGATATATTAAATCTTCTGGAAATAGTCTGTTTTTTCTAAACATATCTCTAATATTCTCATTTTTACGGTATCTTCTCATTCTGGTTAATGGAAAAATCATTTGGATATACCTTCTTTACAAATTATTTTTAATAACTTCAATTAAACCTTCAATAGTATAATCATCTGCAGTCATATCTGGCACCAGTCCATTGTCAGCTGCTGTGGCTGCAGTTACTGGTCCGATACAAGCAATTTTAACTCCTTTAAGAAGCCTGTTCCTTGTATCAATGTTGTCAAAGATTTTAAGAAAATTTGTTACAGTGGATGAAGATGTAAACGTAATAAGATGAATCATTTTTTCTTCAAGTTTTTCAAGTAATTCTTCCTGATCTCTGTTTTCAGGCAAAGTTCTGTAAGTAATTACTTCATTAACATTCATTCCCATTTGAATCATAGATTCAACAAGAACTGGTCTGGCAAGGTCAGCCCTTGGAAGTAATATTTTATCTCCATGATTTAACAAGGGAGATAAACCTTCGATAACCTTTTCTGCTACAAATTTTTCCGGCATATAATCAACTATAAGTCCTTTATCTTCAAGACTTTTTTTAGTTACCGGGCCAATTGCGCAAATTTTTACATCTCCAAGTGTACGGATATCTTTATTAAGTTCTTTCATTCTCTTAAAGAAATACTTAACTCCATTAACACTGGTAAAAATAAGCCAATTATAACTTGAAGCATTATTTATAGAATCATCAAGCTCTGTTTTATCTTCAACTTCGGCAATTTTAATTGCAGGAAATTCAAAAGCTTCCCCTCCCAGGGACTCAATTTTCTTTGATAATTCAGAAGCTTGTTCTCTTGCTCTTGTAACTAAAATTCTTTTTCCAAAGAAAGGTTTCTTTTCAAACCAGTTTAATTTTTCTCTAAGATTCACTACTTCTCCAACAATAATAATTGCAGGGGAAGTAATTCCTTCTTCTTTTACTATTTTGACAATTGTAGATAATGTTCCTGTTACTGTTCTTTGCTCAGGGCGGGTTCCCCATTGTATTAATGCTATAGGAGTATCTGGAGACTTCCCTTTTTCTATTAACTTACCTGTAATATTTCCAAGGTTAGATACACCCATAAGGAAAATCAAAGTACTTTCATCTTTACCTAAAATGTCCCAATCAATTTGACTTTCATCTTTTTCCGGATCTTCATGGCCAGTAATAATTTTAAAACTTGAAGTGGCGGTCCTGTGAGTAACAGGAATCCCTGCATATGCAGGAACAGCAATAGCTGATGTAATTCCTGGAACTATTTCAAATTCAATACCATCTTCAAGAAGTTCCTCTGCTTCTTCTCCACCTCTTCCAAAAACAAATGGATCCCCCCCTTTAAGACGAGCTACATTTTTCCCTTGGTTGGCTTTATCAACAAGAAGCTGATTTATTTTATCTTGTGTTAGTGTGTGTTGATTAGATTTTTTACCTACATATATAAATTCCGCATCCTCTTTGGCAAAACTCAATAAGCGCGGGTTAGCAAGTCTGTCATAAACAACAACATCTGCATTCTGAATTGCCTCTACTGCCTTAAGTGTTATTAATTTAACATCACCAGGTCCGGCTCCTATTAAATAAACTTTCCCTTTAGTCATACTATTTTGCCTCCCCAAGTCTGATTTCTTCTAATATTTTCCCAGCACCAGCTACTCTTAGTACAGATGCTAATTCTATACCAACTTCTTCGGGAGAATTAATATCTCCGGCGAAACTATCTCTGATAAGGGTTTTACCATCAAGGCTGGCAACAAGGGCTTCCAAAATCAAAGTTCCCTTTTCTATTCTGCCCTGAGCACCAATAGGAATCTGGCAACCACCCTCAAAAGTTCTCAATAAAGCTCTTTCAGCTCTAATAGCTGTCTCTGTTTCTTCATCATTTACGCTTCTCACAAGAGTTTCAATGAAAGGATCATTTTCCCTTATTTCAACTGCTAAAGATCCCTGCCCTACAGCTGGTAAACAAATTGAGAAATCTAAATAATCCTTAATATGTTCTTCCATTCCCAATCTTTCAAGACCAGCAGCAGCAAGAATAATGCCATCCAGATTCTGTTCTTTCATTCTTTTCAACCTGGTTTGCAGGTTCCCACGAATATCAACAAGATTTAAATCAGGACGATACTTTAATAACTGTGCTCTTCTTCTAAGACTGCTTGTTCCAATTGTTGCTCCTTTAGGTAAATCAGTAAATTTAACATCATTATCAGCAACAAAAGCATCCTGAGGATTGTGTCTTTTGGTCATTGCGCCAAGTTTTAGTCCCTCTGGCAGATTTGTTGGCATGTCTTTTACACTATGTACAGCAAAATCAATTTCCCCATTTAAAAGAGCTACTTCAAGTTCCTTAGTAAAAAGGCCCTTATCACCAATTTTGGCTAAGGGTACATCTAGTATTTTATCTCCCTTGGTACTTATAGGTACAACAATAAATTCTAAATCCTTATTTTTTTCTTTTAATAGTTCAATAATATGTTCTGTCTGCCACATGGCTAAAGCGCTTCTTCTTGTGCCCACCTTAATTTGCTGTTTTTTCTTCATTTTCAAATATACTCCCGTCTAAACTAATTTCAAGATTATCAAGTTCAAATAATTTTTTTAAAACGTAAGCTGATAACATTCCATCTTTAACATCGATGTCCTTGATATTTTCACTAGCTGAGTGAAGAAAAGTGTTTACTATATTGCTTGCCATAGTTTCAATAATATGTTTTTCTCTTTCACTAATATTGCCAAGCCTGCGAAAAGCTTTTCCAAGTTCCTTATCTTTTATATGCTCTGCTTTTTCTCTTAGATCAACAATAACTGGGACAACAGCAAGGCTTTCTTTCCATTTAATAAATTTTCTTGATTCGCTGTGTAATATAACTCTTGCTTTTTCTGCTTCAATTATTCTCTTCTTTATATTTCCTTCAACCTCGGAATTTATTACATCAAGGTCAATTAAAAAAGTATTTTTTAAAGATGCTATTTTTTCATCAATATCCCTTGGTACTGCCAGATCCATAAATACTATTTCTTCTCTTCTTCCAGATAAAAAATCTTTAATTTCATCTTTTTTTAAAATTAGTCCTGGAGCTGATGTAGAAGAGACGACAAGGTTTACTTTCCCTAAAATTGGTCCAATATCCTCAAATTCAGCATATTTACAATTGTATTTTTTTGACATCTTTTTTGCCTTTTCAAGGGTTCTGTTAACAATTGTAATATTTTCTATTCCATTACTTTTAAGATATTTTAAAGCAAGCTCACTGTTAGAACCAGCCCCAATAAGCAATACGGATGACTCAGAAAAGTTCTTTATTCTTTTTTTAGCAAGATCAATAGCTGTAGTACTTACAGAAACTGGTCTTCTGTCAAGAAATGTATTGTTCCTTACAAGCTTGCTGGTCATAATAGAATGCTGAAACAACTTGTTTAAAACTGTATTTGTAGAACCTTTTTCCTTGGCTTCTCTATAGGCTTCCTGAACCTGCCCAAGAATTTGAGTTTCCCCAAGAACCATTGAGTCAAGACCGGAGGTAACTGCAAAAAGATGACGAACAAGATCCCCATCTTTTTTATAATAAATATGCTGGCTTAATTCTTCAAAAGAATGGCCAGAATATTTAGATATTATTTTTTTTGCTGCAATTTTGGCATTGTGATAATTTACTGCAGAAAAATAGAACTCAGTTCTGTTACATGTAGAAAGAACAACTGCCCCGTCTATATCAACACAATCCTGAATTTCTTCATAGAAACTGTTCTTTTCATTTTCAGCCATGCTCATACACTCTCTTATTGCAACAGCTGCTGTTTTATGGTTTAGTCCATATAAGATAAGACGCATTCTTCCATCCTTCTCCTAACCTCATCTATATTTCCTTTATTAAGCTCTTCAATTACATCAAAGTTTGCAACTTCCCGCAGTGCATCACTTCTTTTATTTTGGTCGCTAATTTTTTCCTTCGCAAGTCCTCGCATTTCAAAAAGAAGATCAATAAATATTGCATATTCCACAGGATATATCTGGTCAATTTCTTTCATAACTCTTGCTGCTAAAGCGGGAGCTTTACCATTAGTTGAAACAGCTATTGTAAGATCTCCTCTGCGAATAATACTGTTTACCAGGAAATTACTTTCTTCCCTTGCATCAACCACATTAACAAGTATGTTATTTTCATTACAATATACTGAAATTAACTCGTTTATATCCCTGTCATCTGTAGCAGCAATAACCATAAAAGCATCCCGAATTTTATCTTCAGAATACTCTTGCTGAGAATATTTAACCTTGCGCTCATCCATATACCTGGCAAGTCCAGGTTCTATTTCGGAAGCATACACTTCCAAGTTACATTTAGTTTTAAGAAGGTCTTTAACCTTTCTTTGAGCAACGTTTCCGCCACCAATTACAACTACTTTTCTCCCTTTTAAGCTAACACTTATTGGGTAATTAAAATCCATTTTAAAAATTCCTCTCATATAAAGAATCTGTAATTCTTATAAGTTCTTTTTTTACTGGACTTTCTTTAAAATCAGACAAAAAAGACTTTGCCTTTTCAGAATATCTGAAAGCTATTTCTTTCGCTCTGTTAATTCCCTCTTTATCTTTTATTATTTCAATTCCTCTTGCAAAACTGTTTTCATTTGAAAACTTACTTTTTATAATTGCATCTAATTCTCCAGATAACTTATCTTTATCTTTTAAGGCAATTAAAGCAGGAAGATTAATATGACCGTTTAAAAGATCTTCTCCCTTTGTTTTTTTTGTCTTGGCATTTTCTTCAATATCAAGAATATCATCTATAATTTGAAATGCCATACCCAGATTGTAACCGAAATTGTACATTTTTTTAACTTTCTCTGGTGACTGACCTGCAGCCATAGCTCCTACCTGACAACTTAGAGCAAGAAGTAATGCAGTCTTACCTCTTATCCTCTTTAAATAATCCCTTATAGTTTGATTTGTATTAAACAAGGCAAGGTGCTGAAGGAGTTCTCCTTCAACAATTTTCACAGCAGAATCTGCCATAACTTTAGCAATCTCTTTATTTTTTTCAGGTTGAATTAATTCAAGAGCTTCTGCAAAAAGATAGTTCCCCGCATAAAGTGCCCAAGGATTACCAAATTTTGCATTAAGTGTTTGTTTTCCTCTTCTTTCCTCTGCATGATCTATTATATCATCATGAACCAGAGTAGACATATGAATCATCTCTATTGCAGCGGCGAATCTCAATAAATCTCTTTTCTTTTCTCCAAAAAGCTCACCACTTAAAAAAACAAATGCTGGTCTTATTCTTTTTCCCCCGGCATTTAATATTGCTAAAAAATTATCACTTAATCTATAATTGGATTTTTCAAATCTCTTTTGAATATAACTTTCAACTTCTTTAATTTCCTTTTGTAAAAGAGGAGTATAAAGCTTAGTATTCACTTGCAACTCCCTCCATAGAATCAACAATTTTTTTTACAAGATCAAAAACCTTTTCATCTTTTTCTTTAAATTTGTTAAGAAGATTCTTTTTCTCATCTGGAAATATACTTTCGTTCTTTAAGTATACTATATATAAACTTGAAAGTTCTAATGCTGTTAACATTATATCATTATTACCTTCAGCTATTATTTCCATAACAAGTTTTGAAATTTGTTTGTACTTATATTCTGTAACTTTATTCTCTGTAATAAGTCCATCAAGATACATAATTCTTTTTTCACAAAAGTTTTTCATGTAATTTGTAAATTTACTAATATTTTCTATGTGAACACTTCTTGTAATCTTTTGAAAAACCTTAGAATATAAATGATCCCCTTCAAGAATTACAAGATTATTAACTTCATTGGCTTCCAGAATCTTTTCATGAATCTCAATACTGTAAAAAAGCATTTGAGCCAAAAGAGCAAGTTCTTTTGCATCTTTATCTGGATACCCAGTATATTGAGCAACATTAATAATCAATCCCGGATAAAAGAGAGATTTTTTTTCTTTATCAGTTAACTTTTTGAAAAAATCAAGTTCCTTAAAGAACATATTCTCTTTGCTATTTTCAAAGACTTCAGTTAAATTGTTCAATTTGATTCTTCCTTTTTAGTTTATTTACAATATCTTATCATTATAATATAACAGTCAAAAAAATTACAGAGGAAGTTACTCCTCTGTAATCACCACTCTAATTAAATTAAATATTTCTTGAACCTGGCTTGTATGGTTTTGAACCTTCTTTGCACATTGGGCATTCTTCTTCTTTGTATACGGGTATCTCCAGTTTAAGAAGGCTCTGGAAGGGGACTTTGATTTTTAATGTATCTTTAGATGAACGATCAATTATTGAACCCGCAGCAACAACAACTCCCCCAAGACTGGTAACTAAATCTGCTACCTCTTGAGTTGAGCCCCCAGTTGTAATTACATCTTCAATAACCAGCACTCTTTGACCTTTTTCAATTGAAAAACCTCTTCTAAAAGTCATCTCGCCATTTTCTCTCTCAGCAAAAATTGCAGGGACTTTTAAAGCTCTTGCTACTTCATAAGCGATAACAATTCCACCAATGGCAGGACCAACAACTAAATCAATTTGCTGATCTGAAAATTTTTCTGCCAAAGCTTTGGCTGCAATTTCAGCTTTGTCTGGAAATCTTAAAAGCATAGCACATTGAACATACTGAGAACTATGCATTCCCGATGTTAATTTGAAATGTCCTTTCTTCAAGGCATCGGTTTCTTCAAGAATACTCATTAACTCTTTGTCTGTCAGCATTTAAAAACTCCTCTTTTTATTTATTTAATTCTTCAAGTATCATTAAAGCAGCTTTTACCGGGTCTTCATTACCAGTAATGGGACGACCAACAACAATATAGTCAGCAAGATTTTCTTTCGCCTGAAAAGGAGTTACAATTCTTTTTTGATCCTGACTTGCAGACCAAAGAGGTCTTACTCCAGGACAAACTGTAAGAAAATCATTCCCAAAGGCATTTTTTATACTTTTAGATTCCAAAGCTGAGCAAACTACACCATCCATTCCAGTTTCTTGAGAAATCCTTGCAAGTTGAAGAGCAGTTTCATTTATTGGCTTTTTAAATCCTACCTCATCAAAACCTTCTTCATCAAAACTTGTTAACACGGTTACTGCAATTAACAAAGGTGGTTTTACACCGTTTTTAGCAGCTTCGTTACTTACAGCATCTACAGTCATTTTTTGCATTTCTCTTCCACCAGAAGCATGAACATTAAACATCTCAACCTCTAAGTCCGCTGCCCACTTAGCAGCCTGGGCAACAGTATTAGGAATATCGTGAAATTTTAAATCAAGAAATATATTCTTATTTTCCTTTTTTAGAAAATCTAAAACTCTGCCTCTGGAATTTAAAAATAATTCCAGTCCTACTTTGTAAAAATCTACAGATTCCCCAAGGCTTACAACCATATCTTCAGCTTTTTTAGGGTCTGTATAATCAAGAGCAACTATTAACTTTGACATTTTTATCCTCCTTCCAGGCAAGACCTACAATCTCTGATACAGATTTAAATCCATTGTCTATGCAATAATTTTTTATTCCATCAACAATTTCAAGGGATCTTTGAGGCTCCCGAAAATTTATTGTTCCTGTCATAATTCCACTTGCACCAGCCAGTAAAAATTCAAGGGCATCTCTGGTATCACTTATTCCACCCATGCCAATTATTGGAATTTTAACCTTTTGAGCTGTCTGGTAAACCATTCTTAAAGCAACAGGTTTTATTGCAGGCCCAGAAAGACCTCCAATAACATTTCCTAAAATAGGTTTCCTCTTATTAATATCAATTCCCATACCAATTAATGTATTTATCATTGAAAGAGCATCTGCACCTTCAGCCTCAGCAGCCATGGCAAACTGAGTAATATCAGTAACATTCGGACTAAGTTTAATTATTACAGGCTTAGTTGTTTTAGCTTTCACCAGAGCAGTAACTTTTCTTACCATATTAATATCTGTACCAAAAGCTATGCCTCCTGCTTTTACATTAGGGCAGGAAATGTTTACTTCAAGTGCAGCTACATCTTTTTGATCATCCAAAGCCTCTGCCATTTCACCATATTCCTCTAAATTAGCTCCGGAAATATTAGCAATAATTTGTGTTCCTAGTTTGGCAGCTTTAGGAAGATAATCTTTTATAAAACTTTCAACTCCAGGATTTTCCAGTCCAATTGAATTTAGCATTCCCCCGGGAGTTTCATAAATTCTTTCTCCAGAATTTCCCATTTTAGGTTTTAAGCTAAGTCCTTTTGTTGCGATTCCCCCTAGTTTGCTTACATCAATAAGGCGGGCATACTCAAGTCCAAATCCATAAGTTCCCGAAGCAGTAAGTACGGTGTTTTTGAATTCAGCCTCTCCAATTTTAAAGCCTTCATTAAATCCAGTCATCCAGTACCACCTCCTCAGCCCAGAATACAGGTCCGTCAACACAAGCTTTAAGGTATGGCTTTCCTTCCTCAGCAGGAACAACGGTACAGCCCAGACAAACTCCTATCCCGCAAGCCATTCTGGTTTCCAAAGATACCTGACACTTAATATTATATTTTGCTGCAATCTCTTTTATCTTACTCATCATTATATTTGGACCACAGGCATAAATTATTTCTGGTTTAAATGATTCAATTATAGCTGGAAGATTATTGGTAATATACCCTTTGAAACCAACGCTCCCATCCTCTGTAGCAACTTGTACTTCTTTGCAGACATTATCGAAACAAATAACATTTTTCAAGCTTAATTCATCTCTGGTTCCAAGAGCAAGAAAAACTTCATTATTCCTTTTTCCCAGCTCCTCTGCTAAAAGAAGTAAAGGTGCTTGTCCAAGTCCGCCACCAACAAGCAAAGCTTTTGAATCCTTTAATGTTAAATCAAAACCATTACCCAAAGGGCCAAGAATATTTAAGGTGTCCCCTGCTTTGGTTCTTTTTAAAATTTCAGTGCCTTTTCCTAAAACCTGGTAATACAGCTTAAGATGACCTTTCTCTCTGTCCACTGTGTGTACACTAATTGGTCTTCTGAGAACAGGGTCAATTATATCTGCAACTTTAAGCTGAACAAACTGACCAGCTTTTGCTTCTTGAGCAATTTTTTCTGTTTGTAAAGTCAGAATATAATCTCTATCATTTATTTTTTCGTGACTTATTACAGTACAATCTTCAAGATACAAGGTCATCATCCTTTCTGCTTCTTTTAATTATAGTCCTGAAGTGCTTTTACATGAGACATAGATTCCAAAACATTTAATACTGCCTTGGCAAGATCCAGAGAAGTTAAACAAGGAACATTAAATTCCACGGCTGCTCTTCTGATTCTAAAACCATCTCTCTCTGGTAACTTACCTTTTGTAAGAGTATTTATAACAAAGGCAATCTCACCATTTTTTATAACATCTTCTACGTTAGGTGTTCCTTCTTTTATTTTTTTAACACTGTCTGCTTTTATACGATTTTCATTCAAATATTTAGCTGTGCCTGCTGTAGCCTTAATATTAAAGCCAATATTGTAGAATCTTCTAATAATTTCCAGAGACTCTTCCTTATCCTTATCTGATACTGTAACTAAAATTGATCCGTTTCTGCTAAAATTATACCCTGCAGCAATTAATGCCTTGTAGAGGGCTTTATTCGGATCTGCATCAACCCCAAGAACTTCTCCTGTTGATTTCATTTCTGGTCCTAGAGATGTTTCAACATCAATTAGTTTACTGAAAGAGAACACAGGCATTTTAACCGCAGTTAACTTTTTCTTTTTCTGCAGGCCATATTCATAACCCATTTCCGGCAGCTTTTCTCCGAAAATTGCTCTCGTTGCTAAAGAAACCATTGGAATGTCAGTTACTTTACTTAAATATGGAACTGTACGGCTTGATCTTGGGTTTACTTCAATTACATATATTTTACCCTTATGAATAAGGTACTGAACATTCATTAAGCCAATAGTTTTTATTCTCAAAGCCATCTTTTTCGTATATTCATACAATTTTTCTTCTATTTCTTCATTCAGAGAAAAAGGCGGATACATTGCTGTGCTGTCTCCTGAGTGAACTCCTGCTCTTTCAATATGTTCCATAATACCAGGGATAACAATTCCTTCTCCGTCACAAATTGCATCTACTTCCAGTTCTTTACCCACAAGGTACTGGTCAACAAGGACAGGGTGTTCCTTTGAAACCTTAACTGCTGATTTCATATATTCTTCAAGTTCAGCCATGTTGTAAACTATTTCCATCGCCCTGCCACCAAGTACATAGGAAGGTCTTACAAGAAGAGGGAATCCCAAATCTTGAGCTGCCAATAATGCTTCCTCTATAGACTTTACTGTCTTACCTTTAGGACGGGGAATTTCAAGCTCTTCTAAAATTGCATCAAATTTTTCTCTGTCCTCTGCGTCATCAATATTTTCCACCGCAGTCCCAAGAATTTTTACACCTCTGTCAAGTAATGGCTTAGCAAGATTTATTGCTGTCTGCCCTCCGAACTGAACAATTACCCCTTCAGGTTTTTCAGCATCAATAATATTCATTACATCTTCCTCAGTAAGCGGCTCAAAGAACAACCGATCTGAAGTATCAAAATCTGTACTAACTGTTTCTGGGTTATTATTTATTACTACTGATTCGTATCCAGCTTCTTTTAAAGCCCAGGCTGAATGTACACAACAATAGTCGAACTCAATTCCCTGGCCGATTCTGATAGGACCAGATCCAAGAACAACTACTTTTTTTCTATCTGATTTAATTAATTCATCAGTTTCGTTCCATCCGGAATAATAGTATGGAGTTACCGCTTCAAATTCTCCTGCGCAGGTATCAACCATTTTAAAGCAAGACTTTATTCCAGCATTTTCCCTTATTTTGCGAACATCTTCTTCAGTCATATTCCAGGAATTTCCTATTTGTTCATCAGTAAAGCCCTTCTCTTTAGCTTTAATTAGCAATTCTATATTACCTGGATTCTTTGGCAGAATTTCCATTTCAAAATCAACCAGTTTTTTAAGAATATCCAGGAAAAATAAATCAATTTTTGTAATTTCATTAATTCTTTCTGATGTATATCCTCTTCTTAAAGCTTCACCAAGAGCATACATTCTCTGGTCATCAACTAAGCGAAGTTTATTATCAAGCTCTTCTTCATTGAAATTTCTGAAGAGGTCAGAAAGAAAATATTTTTCATCAAGCTCAAGGCTTCTGATTCCCTTTTGCCATGCTATTTCAAAAGTTCTTCCGATAGACATTATTTCTCCTGTTGCCTTCATTTGAGAGCCAAGTCTTCTATTTCCATCTTTAAATTTATCAAAAGGCCAGCGAGGAATTTTTACAACTACATAGTCAATGGATGGTTCGAAGGCACACTTGGTTTTTCCCGTTACATTATTTTCAATCTCTTCGAGTTGATAACCCAGAGCGATTTTTGATGCTACTTTAGCAATTGGGTACCCAGTTGCCTTTGATGCTAAAGCAGAAGAGCGGGAAACCCTGGGGTTTACTTCAATAACTATATATTCCATCTTGTCTGGATTTAAAGCAAACTGAACGTTACATCCACCCTCGATACCCAGAGATCTTATTATATTTATAGATGCTGTTCTCAGCATTTGGTTTTCCACATCTGTTAAAGTTTGCACCGGAGCTACAACAATACTATCCCCAGTGTGAACTCCAACAGGATCCACATTTTCCATATTACAAATTATGATACATGTATCATTTTTGTCTCTCATTACTTCATATTCAATTTCTTTCCAGCCAGCAACACTTTTTTCTATCAAAACCTGATCTATCGCACTATAACGAAGTCCCTTTTTTGTTATTGCCATTAACTGTTCTTCGTTTTCTGCTACTCCCCCACCTGCTCCTCCAAGAGTGTAGGCAGGTCTGATTATTACAGGATAGCCAATTCTTCTGGCAGAAAGAACTGCATCCTCTATTGTTCCAACAATATCACTATCTGGAATAGGTTCATTTATTTCCTGCATTAATTTTTTAAATAAATCTCTGTCTTCTGCTTTTTTTATTGCATCAAGGCTTGTTCCTAAAAGGCGCACTCCAGCCTTTTCAAGAATACCTGCCTCTGCAAGCTCTTTTGCCAGATTAAGACCAACCTGACCTCCAAGAGTTGGAAGCAGGCCATCTGGCTTTTCTTTGTATATAATTTCTTCAAGGATATCTATAGTAAGAGGCTCAATATATACTCTGTCTGCCATATTTCCGTCTGTCATAATTGTAGCTGGGTTACTGTTTACAAGAACTACTTCTATTCCTTCTTCTCTTAAAGCACGGCAAGCCTGAGTTCCCGCATAATCAAATTCCGCTGCCTGACCAATTACTATTGGACCAGACCCTATTACCATTACTTTCTTTACAGATGTATCTATAGGCAAATTATTTCACTCCTTTTTATCTTTCGTGTTCTATAACTTGTTTAATAAAATCTTCAAAGAAATATGATGAATCTCTTGGTCCAGGTGCTGATTCAGGATGATACTGAACGCTTGAAAATGGAAGTTCTTTATGTTTAATTCCTTCAACAGTATCGTCGTGAAGATTTATATGAGTTATTTCTACATTGTCAGGAATTGTATTTTTATCCACTGCATATCCGTGGTTTTGACTTGTTATATATACTTTTCCCGTTAATAAGTCTTTTACAGGGTGATTACCACCTCTGTGACCGAATTTTAGTTTATAGGTTTTTGCACCAAGAGCCATTGCTAAAAGCTGATGTCCCATACATATTCCGAAGACTGGTATTTTCTGCTCCAAAACTTTTTGTATCTCCGGTATAGTGTAAGACACTCCCTCAGGATCTCCAGGTCCGTTGGAAAGCATTAATCCATCTGGTTTGTATCCTATAATTTCTTCATAAGTTGCAGTTGCGGGAAGAACAATAATTGTGCACCCGTTTTCCTGCAGCCTCCTAAGAGTATTGTTTTTTACACCATAATCCATAACTACAATTCTTCTTTCCCCTCCTGGGAGAATATATGGATTTTTTGTTGATACTTCTGCAACCTGATTTTGTCCGTCTAAAGGCTTAACTTCCTTTACTCTTTTCAGCAAATTTTCCAGATCTGTTCCATCATTTGAAATAATTGCCTTTAGTGTTCCATAGTAGCGAAGATGTCTTGTCACACCTCTTGTATCAATTCCAGTAAGTCCCGTAACTCCGTTTTCTTTTAAGAAAGTTTCCAGAGTATATTTCATTCTGTGATTACTTGGATTTTCAGATAATTCTTTTACCAAAATTCCTTTTGTAAAAACTTTTTTGCTTTCCCAGTCTGTATTGTTTGTTCCATAATTTCCAATTAAGGGATAAGTAAAGTTAATTAATTCTCCTGAATAAGAAGGGTCAGTTAATATTTCCTGATATCCTGTCATACTTGTATTAAAAACAAGTTCACCCTCAACAGTACCTGTATTTCCTATTCCGGTTCCCTCAAAGTAAGTTCCATCTTCAAGTACTAAATATCCTTTACTGTTGTTCAATTACTTCACCATCCTTCATAACTATTTTCCCTGCAAAAACTGTCATTACCGGCCAGCCCTTTAAAGTTACCCCATGAAATGGTGTATTTTTACCCTTTGAATAAAACTTGCCCTTATCTGCTTTTTTGCTTAACTCAGGATCAATTATTGTAAAATCCGCAATATTTCCCGGTGCAATTTTTTGTTCTGGCAAACCTAGTATTTCCCTTGGCTTGGAAGAAAGCATTTCTGCAATTCTCAATAATGAAATATTGTGTTTATGATAAAGAATATCCATAGTCAGAGCAGTTGCTGTTTCCAATCCGGATATTCCAAATGCTGCGTTACTAAAATCTTTATCTTTATCTTCAAGATCGTGGGGAGCATGGTCTGTTGCTATTACATCTACTATGCCTTCAGCCATTCCCTGGATTAATGCTTCTATATCTCCCTGGGTTCTTAGTGGTGGATTTACTTTATAGTTTGTGTCGTAGCTTTCTACGGCAGCTTCAGTCAGGGAGAAATGATGTGGGGTAACTTCACAGGTTACTATGTGACCATCTTTTTTTGCCTGACGTATTAATTCCAGCCCTTCTTTAGTTGTCATGTGAGAAATATGCATGTGCCCCTTTGTTAATCCTGCAAGCATTATATTTCTCATAACCATAATATTTTCTGCCTCTTTTGGAATTCCTCCGAGACCCAGTTTTGAGGAATAGTAGCCCTCGTTCATTGACCCATGTCCTGCAAGAGCAGTATCTTCACAATGTGCGAAAACTGGCATTTGAAAAGCTTTTGCATAATCCAAAGCTCTTCTCATAACCAGGGAATTCATTACATCCCTTCCGTCATCGCTTAGTGCTCTTGCTCCTCTTTTTTTCATCATGCCGATTTCTGCAAGTTCTTTTCCATCCTGATTTTTAGTAATTGCTCCTACAGGATATACATTTACCAGTCCTGTTCTCTGACCTTTAATAACCAGCATTTCTGTAATTGTATCGTTATCGCAAACTGGTTTAGTGTTTGGCATTGGGCAAATTCCTGTAAAACCACCTGCTGCTGCCGCTCTTGCTCCCGACTCAACATCTTCCTTATATTCTTCCCCTGGTTCTCTAAGATGTACATGGAGATCAACAAAACCAGTGGTCAAAATTTTCCCTGCTAAGTCTATTATTTCTTCCTGGGAATTAGGAATAAGGTTTTCACCTGTCTCAAAAATCTGATTTCCATTTACCCTTATATCCATTACCTGATCAATTTGTTGAACCGGATCTATTACTCTTGCATTTTTAAACAGTTTCACTTGGTCTGCCTCCTCCCATGATGTATAAGAGTGCCATTCTTACAGCAACCCCGTTATTTACCTGTTCACTAATAACTGCGTTTGGAAGTTCTGCTGCTTCATAGCTGATTTCAATTCCCCTGTTCATTGGACCAGGGTGCATAATAATACAGTCTTCTTTAGCGAGTTTTATATTTCTTGTATTTAATCCAAAAAAGTTTGTATATTCTCTGATAGATGGGAAAAATCCGGAGTCTTGTCTTTCCAGCTGTATACGAAGCATGATAACTACATCTGCATCAGTTAAAGCTTCTTCAATATTGTAAGTGATTTTAGCTCCCAGTTCTGCTGCTTTGCTGGGCATTAAGGTTGGTGGTGCACAAAACCATACTTCTGCACCTAGTTTATTAAAAATGAGGACATCTGATCTGGCAACACGGGAATGAAGTATATCGCCGATAATTGCAACTTTCAAACCCTGAAGTGATTTTTTATGTTCAAGAATTGTAAATGTATCAAGAAGTGCCTGGGTAGGATGCTCATGTTTACCGTCACCGGCATTAATAACTCTGGCATTTACACTTTCTGCAAGTATTTTATGAGAGCCACTTTCATGATGTCTCATAACAATTACATCTGCAGCCATATTGTCCAGGGTTCTTGCAGTATCTCTCATACTTTCACCTTTTTTAACACTGCTTGAGGAAGCGCTGATGTTTACTACATCCGCTCCCATGTATTTCCCTGCAAGTTCAAAGGATGTTCTTGTACGGGTACTGTTTTCATAAAAGAGATTAATTACTGATTTACCTCTCAGTGTAGGTACTTTTTTAATATCTCTTTGGATTATTTGCTTCATTGATCTGGCATTTTGCATAATTTCATCTATTTCTGCTATTGAAATATCATTAATACTTAGTAAATCTTTTGATTTGATTCCCAAGATCTTTACCTCCCCTAATGATTTTATTGAATAAAAAAAAGCCGGATTAAGAAATCCGACTTGGTTTACACATATAGCACAAAACACACCTTGGGTGAAATTCCCCCCAGGGGATGCTGCATTATCTTCCTTGTCGGTCTCTCTGTACCAATTTAAAGGATATTCAATTTAGATTAGTATACTCTTTAAATTATAGTTTTTCAAGTACTATCTCATTAAATCTAAAGCTTCTTCCAGAGCAGTTACCATCTCTGTTGGAAGTCCATCTACTTCTTCAAGAACTTTTTTATATGCCTTTTTATGAGCAGCCAGAGAGCGGCTTTCGTTGTCAAAACAGTCATCTACAAGTTCCTCAAAAATTTTTGCCATTTCCTTGTGACCTGTTTTATTCAAGTAGTCATAAAGGGGTAAAGAAAATTTATAAACATCTTCCAGATTTTTAATAGGATAATTCATTTTTTACTCCTCCTTTTTTATATTCTGATACCTTTTTTCTCAGAGGTTTAAACCTTATCTATTAGGGTAATTTCCTTCTGAAGGAGTTGAAAAATATGAATTACATTTTTATTTCACCCAACTTTCCAGAAAATTATATGCATTTTTGTGAAAAACTAAAAGCTAATGGGGCAGTTGTTCTTGGCATTGGCTCTGAAAAATATGACAATTTAAAGCCTGAATTAAAAGCATCTCTCAATGAATATTATAAAGTTAACAATATGGAGAGCTATGACGAAATGCTTAGAGCAGTAGGTTTTTTTACTCATAAATATGGTAAAATTCAGCGAATTGAATCTCATAACGAATATTGGCTTGAACAGGATGCCAGGCTGAGAGAGGATTTTAATATTCCAGGATACCGGCCAGATACACTAATTACTGCTAAGAAAAAATCAGAAATGAAAAAAATATTTATTAAAGCCGGAGTACCTGTTGCCAAGGGAGAAATTATTCATTCCCGGGAAGATGGATTAAATTTTATTAAAAAAAATGGTTTCCCTGTATGTATAAAACCTGACATTGGAGTTGGAGCAACAGATACTTACAGAATTGAAAATGATATTGAGCTTGAAAAGTTTTTTAATGAAAAAAATCTGGAAAAGTTTAATTATATTATGGAAGAATGGATAGATGGAGAAATAGTAAGCTTTGACGGGATTACTGATATGGATGGAAATATTATTTTCCACGGGTCCTTTCATCTTGATATTGGGGTTATGGAAATTATACGAGATGACCTTGATGTTTTTTATTACACCTTAAGAACTCCACCAATTCCTTTGGTGGAATATGGCAAAAAAATAATTAAAGAGTTTAACATTAAAGAACGATTTTTCCATTTAGAATTTTTTAAGAAAAAGGATGGCAGCTATGTAGCCCTTGAACTTAACTCAAGACCTCCCGGAGGCATGACAATAGATATGTACAATTATGCAACAAGTCTTGATTTATATGACTTATATGCCAAAACTGTTCTTGGTAAAAAAGTCTTTTTGGTTCCTGAATATGACAATTATGCTGCTTTCGTTGGAAGAAAAAATAATAAAAACTATCTATACTCAATTGATGAGGTGTGCCACTTATTTAAAGACATTATTGTCTACCACGGTCCTCTCCCACCCCTTTATTCTGAATCTATGGGAGATTACGCTTTTATCTTAAGAGATCCTGAATTTGCAAAAATAAAGGCAGCAGCAACAGGTATTCTGGAAAGGACAATGTACGATGTATAAAAATGAAAGATCTTTTTACAGCAAACATTTAAACAGAGAGATGTATTTTAGAGAATACGGTAATACTGGTAAGCCCGTTGTAGTCTTCCCCAGTTCCGGGGGGAGTTTCTATGAATATGAAGATTTTGGAATGATAGATGCCCTGCGTCCTTTTATAGACCAAGGATTAATAAGAGTTTATACTCCTGACAGCATAGATCAGGAAAGCTGGATGAATGACATGATTCATCCCTTTGAAAAAGCGGCAAAACATAATCTTTATGATTTATATATATACGATGAACTCTGCTCTCTAATCAGGGAAGAAACTGGCTGGAGAGGGAAATTTGCAACCACAGGATGTAGTCTTGGAGCTTACCACGCATTAAACTTCTTTTTAAGACACCCGGATGTTTTCGATACGGTTGTGGCTTTAAGTGGAATATATGATATCCGCTACTTTACAGGAGAAGAAATGAATTTTGATGTTTATATTAACTCACCGACAGATTATTTAAAGAATCTTGATAACCCCTGGTATCTTGACCAGTTTAGAGAAAGCCAGATTGTTCTTTGTTCTGGTCAGGGAGCCTGGGAAGAAGATACCATTAAGGACACAAAAATAATGGCTGAAATATTCCGGGAAAAGAATATTCCAGCCTGGATAGATTTTTGGGGCCATGATGTAAACCACGATTGGGATTGGTGGCGTATACAAGTTGCCTACTTTTTTAATAAAATTTTCAACTGAAGCATATAACCTTTAATAGTTTTTTCTTGAATTTTATTTTGTCTTATTTCCCAGGTCAGATTTTTTTCTTCTAAGAGTTTTATTATTCTCTTAAAGATTCTGTCCTGGGACATTTTAATATTTAGCTCTTCAACATCTTCAACTCCAAGAATTTTAAATATATTATCTCTGTCCTCAGAAGGATCAATTAAGATATTAATTAACATGGAGTCATATATTTCCATTCCTCCCTCTATTGCATTGTACAATTCATTAATCTCTTTGTTAAACTTTACTTTAAGCAGTATATCTTCTATTTCACGACTTTCATTTTGGTTATAGTTATCCATCAAAATCTCCTTACTCTTTTTTTAATACTATTTTAATAAATATTTCCACAAGCTCTGGATCGAACTGTGTTCCAGCATATTTTCGCAACTCCGCAACAGCTTCATCAACTGTTCTTGATGTTCTGTAGGTACGGTAACTTATCATTGCATCATAGGCATCAACAATAGCAATTATTCTGGACTGAAGTGGAATATCTTTACCGGAAATTCCTCTTGGATAACCTTTTCCATCCCATCTTTCATGATGACAAAGTACATAATCAGCCATATCTGACATATCATTCACGGAACTTAAAATTCTATATCCAATTTCAGGATGAAGTTTAATTTCATCATATTCTTCAGCAGTAAGTCTGCCCTCTTTGTTTAAAATACCTTCATTTACTGCAATTTTACCAATATCATGAAGAAGACCCATAGTTTTAATTTCCTGAACTTCCTGCTCCGTCATTCCCAATACCTGGGCAAATTCAAAAGCAAGTTCAGATACTCTTCTTGAGTGTTCTTCCTCTCTTTGATTTTTTTCATAAAGGGTATTTATTATAGCATTAATTGTTTTACCACGGATACTTGGACTTTCAAATAATTTTCTTTTGTACATTTGATTTTCAGCATCTTTAAAAACTTCGTGAATATCTTCTTCAATTTTTTCTTTTAAGGCCCAACCGAAGGAGATAGACAGCTCTATTGCTTTAATTTTTTCTGTTTTAGCCAATTCTTTAATTTTTTCAATTAGAATTTCTGCTTCTCCTGGTTCTTTTATAGAGAATAGTATTATGAACTCATCTCCGCCAATTCTAAAAATATGTTCCCCTGAAGTACAGGCCTTTTTTAGAACATCTCCAACTTTAATAAGAAGCTCATCCCCGGCTTTATGGCCAAAGGAATCATTTACAAGCTTAAGACCATTAACATCTGCCATAATAAGACACAGAGGAAGATTTTCCAATGTATCAAGTTCAGATAATTTCTTTTCAAAATAGTGCCGGTTAAATAAACCTGTAAGAAAATCATGGTGGCTTAAATATTCCATGTTCTCCTGATATTTTTTATCTGAGGTAATATCCCTTACTATTCCCAGGGACTCTGTATCATCAGACTTAACCATTCTTACCTCATAGCTTTTCATATTTCCCATAATTTCTATATCATACTCAAAGGATTCCATTTTACTTTCAGCAAATACTTTTTCAAGATTTTCCAAAGCTTTAACTGCAATATGTTCTGGCATAACTTCTAAAATATGCTTACCTAAAAATTGTTCTTTAGGTAAAAGTAAATCTTTACCTTCTGAATTATGAACTTCTGTAATTCTTCCGTCATTTGAGAAAGTAAAAACAAGATCGGGAAGAGATTCAATAATTCTTCTTCTTTTTTCCTCACTAATCCTTATCTGATCATAGTTTGTTCGAAGTTCTTCTTCTATAGCTGTAAGTTCTTCAAGATTCGCCTCTATTTCCTCAGCGTTCATTTTTAATTTAATATTTGCATCTTCAAGCTCTATTGTTTTTTTATTAACCAAGTATCTTAAAGTTACAGAAATTCCTAATAAAATTATTAAGGTTGAGCCAATAGTTAAGGGAATCCACCAAAATCTGCTTATAAAATCTGAAACATTAACTTCTTCATAGATATTAATCCATCTATCATATATTAAATCATATTCACCAGTAGTCTTTATAATCTGCAAGCCACTGTTTAGTTCCATTAACAAATCTTCATTACCTTTTAAAACAGCCATGCCATAGTCGTTGGAAACTAAAGATAAATTATTTTCAAATACATTTAAATAGCTATATTCTTTAATAGCATACAAACCGGGAAGCTTCATTAAAGCTGTATAATCGTATTCACCTTCACTTACAGCTTGAATGGCCTCCCTTGCTGATGTAACTTCAATAAGGCGTAAATCAAGTTCTTCTGCCTTACCAGCCATATATTCAGCCACAATATCCGCTCTCTGTACAACTATTGTTTTACCTCTGAGATCTTCAATACTAGATATTTTATTTTCTTTTAAAGAAAAAACATCCCCAATATTAACAGTGTGCTTTAATGAAAAACTGTAAATTTCTTCTCTTTCCTCAGAAAAAACCATGCCACTTATAAGGTCAAGTTCTCCTGCTTCCAAAGCTTCTCGTACTTTACTCCACTCATCTAAATGTATTTCCAAATCATAACCTGCTGCATTAGCAACGGCTTTAATTAAGTCGATATTAAAACCTGCGGGTTCTCCATTTTTATCAACAAAACTGTAGGGAGGATAATATTCATCATCTCCAACAATTAATAATGGTCTTTCTTGAGCCAGGGCTGAAAATGGAAGCAAAATATTTATCATAATAATTACAAGGAAAAAGCAAATTTGTTTCGAGGATGGTTTTTTCATATTTTCACTCCAATTCTTAAATCTAATTTCTTGTACCCTTATTTATTCCTTTTAAAAACTCTTTTTCTTCTTCACTAATCTGAAAAGACTCCCTTATTTTTTGCACTGACTTGTTATATGTAAAGGAATCTAAATTGTTTTGCAAAAGAAATTCCCTTGTTTTTTCAGGGTTTTTGACATAGGCCATGGATATACCCCAGGCAACAGCCATTTTAGCATAGTATCCCTGGTGGTTAACTAAATTGTACTTTATTAAAACATTTTCCAGATATCCCTTATTTAAAAAATAGGTAAGTGCCATTACAGCAGCAAATCGAACATAATATTCTTCTTTGTGAGAAAAAAGATTTTCAATAAAATTCCAAACATGCTTCTGATTCCTTTCCTCTCCTGCAAACTTAAGGCTAGTACAAAAACTGTCACAAAGAGACCAGTTATCAATTTTCGGAAGGAACTCTTCAATCATTTTTATTTTTTTCAGGGGATCTGTCTTTATTTTTCCTATAATCATTCCCTGAATCATTTTTTCTTCGAAAAGCAAATTATCATTTTCCTTTAAAAATTCTTCCCAGCCAGGTGTAACTGCCGCCTTCCCAGCGATTTTTCTCAACAGAGGGATTCTTACTCCTATTAAAGTTTCCTGGGGAACTCCAGGAAGGAGTTTTAGGGAAAAAACCTTATATTTTTCATCTTTTAATCTGAAAAGTTCATTTTTAATTGACTCCCGCAAGTTGCTTCACTCCCAACTATATTTCCTGCGATCCTGTTTCTTCCCATTTTTTTGGCAAGATACAAATAACTATCTGCCATTTTCAAAAATTCTCTGCTATCAATATTCTTGGTTTCAGGGCACAAAGTGGTAACTCCGGCACTTACTGTAACATGCTTTTCTGCCTGAGAAAAACTATGGGGTATTTTAAGCCCTTCAATATTTAATCTTATTTTTTCTGCAAGATCTTTTGAAGTATTCCAATCGGTTTCTGGTAGAAGTACAACAAATTCCTCACCACCAAAACGTGCAGTAAAACCTTGTGGCAATAAAACAGATTCTCTAATTGTTTCAGCAACCTTAACCAAACAGTCATCCCCGGAAAGATGTCCGTAATTATCATTAAAATCTTTAAAGTAATCAATATCAAAAATCAGGGCTGATAAAGGTTTATTATCCCTGGTTACTCTTTCCCATTCACCTTCAAATCTTTCTTCAAAAGCTCTTCGGTTATAAAGGCCTGTAAGGGCATCAATCCTTGAAAATAGTTCAAGTTTTTTATTTAAAGTTTCAAGCTCAAAAGTACGTTCTTTAATTTTTTCTTCAAGGTTATGATTTAATTCCCAGGCAAGAAAAACAGCCTGAATTAAAATAAAAATAAACATACCTGCTGTGAACATTTCAGGGTTTTTTATCACATCAAATTCACTTAAAATATCATTTAAAGCAGTAAGAAAAAGTACTGTGCAGCCGGATACCATTAACCGGTATCCCCTCATTTTTCTATATTCCTTATTATAAAACATTACAAAAACAATATAGAAAGCAACTGGAACGAAAATAAAGTTTAGTAAATTAAATGCCAAATCATACACTTTTCCTGGTGTGAGTAAAACAAGAAAAACAAAAGCAATTGCAGATTTTTGCAATATACCTTCCAGTTTTTCAATTTCTTTTATTTTAAACACTTCTTTAACATATAAAGCAATTAGAGGAAGGAATAAAAATGATGGTAAGAATCCCAGCTTCATTAAAAACTCCCCGGATATATTAGGAAACAGGTGGAGAATTATTTTCTCTGTAAGAATGGTTCCTCTAATAGCAACAACAAGGGAAAGCAGGGATAGATAAATTGAGGCTTTTTCTTTATTCTGAATAAAATAAAGGATAGCATAGTATATGGAAATTAGAATTAGCCCTCCTGCAAGGGTGCTCTCTTTGATAAGATTTCTTTGAGTGAGGGATTTTATTGCATCTGCATCACCAAAAAGAACATTCTTTAGCTTTATTCTCCGGTGATGGTAATTGGAAATCTGAATAAGCACTTCTACTTCCTCAGTTCCAGGAACAAAATATGCTTCTCCCGGCATATACTTTGGAATATAGCTTTCCTTGGTATCACTAACAACACCTGATGCAAATACTTCTTCCCCATTAACCCAAATACGGTTGGCAGAGGAAAAGTATGGTACTTTTAATCCATATTCTTTAGCTGGATTATCTACAGTAACTATAGTTCTGAATGTTCCATATGTATCTGATGGATAACCATCAAGCTCTCCGGGAATTGGAAAAAGAACTCCCTTATCCTGAAAATTCTCCTTATGAAAATCTTCAGGGTAAAGCAATTCTTCCCAGTAAAACTCCCAGTCACCTTTTAATTTTATTATTTCCATTCCTGAATTATATTCAAAGGCAAAAGAAGAAATTACAGGCAGCAAAAATAAAAGTATTAAGAAGATGATTGTAAATTGTTTTATTTTGAAATTCTTTGCTCCCGACATAGGCTACCTTCCTTTTTCCAAATTTAACAGTGCTTCTTTAATATTCAATCCACCACCATAACCTACAAGAGATCCATTTGCTCCAATAACCCTGTGACAAGGGACAATGATTGATATTGGGTTCTTATTATTTGCTCCCCCAACCGCTCTGCTTGCCTTTGGATGTCCTGCCATTTCTGCAATTTTTTTATAACTGCAAGTTTCCCCGTAAGGAATTTTTAAAAGAGTTTCCCATATTTTTTTTTGAAAATCTGTACCTTTGGTAAATTTAATTGGAAGGTCAAAGCACTTTCTGGTTCCTGCGAAATATTCTTCAAGTTGTTTTTTACTTTCCAAAATTACTGGGGTCTCTTTAATCTCATATTCAGGGGGGGTATCTTTTTCTGAAAAAATAATATCTGAAATACATCCTTCAGTTTCCCCTATTCCAATAGTCCCAATTGGAAATTGATAAAAAAACAGGTATTTCATCCTAATCCCCCCTCATATAATAGGTTATTATACCACTTGAACTTTAGGAAACAAATAAAAAAGCTTCGGATTTTTATTATCCGAAGCTTAAATATATTTTTTTATTTATTTTCCATCATTTCCATAACCTGAGCAACATCTTTGTCTCCCCGGCCGGAAAGGTTAACTATTATTATTTTATCTTTATCAAGTGTTGGGGCAAGTTTCATTGCATAAGCAACTGCGTGGGAACTTTCAATCGCAGGAATAATTCCTTCTGTTTTAGAAAGTGTAAAGAAAGCATCTAGTGCTTCATCGTCTGTTGCTGAAACATATTCCCCTCTGCCAATTTCTTTGTAATAACTGTGTTCCGGGCCGACTCCAGGGTAATCAAGACCTGCTGCTACAGAATATACTGGCAACGGCTCTCCCTTTTCATCCTGAAGAGTATAACATTTAAAGCCATGAATAATCCCTACGCTGCCAAGAGTTATTGATGCCGCATGGTCTGGGGTATCCAAACCTTTTCCTGCAGGCTCTACTCCAACAATTTTAACTTCATTATCATCAACAAAGGGGTGGAACAATCCAATAGCATTACTTCCCCCGCCTACGCAGGCAACCAGATAGTCTGGAAGTCTTCCCTCTGCTTCAAGAATCTGTGCTCTGGCTTCTTTACCTATAACACTTTGGAATTCTCTTACCATAGTTGGGTATGGATGTGGACCTACTGCGGATCCAAGCATATAAAAAGTATTTTCTGCATTTGTAACATAATCTTCTAAAGCAGCATCAACTGCATCTTTTAATGTTCTTGTTCCACTCTTTACTGAAACAACTTTTGCTCCAAGAATTTCCATTCTGAAAACATTAAGTTCCTGACGTTTTATATCAATTTCGCCCATGTAAACAATACATTCAAGGCCCATCAAAGCACATACTGTAGCTGTGGCAACACCATGTTGTCCCGCTCCGGTTTCTGCAATAATTCTTTTCTTGCCCATTCTTTTTGCCAAAAGGGCCTGACCAAGAGTGTTGTTAATTTTGTGAGCACCTGTGTGATTTAGATCTTCTCTTTTTAAATAAATTTTTGCTCCCCCTGCTTTTTCTGTAAGCCTTTCTGCAAAATACAAGGGGTTTGCACGTCCTACATATTGTTTATAGTAGTACTGCAATTCTTTTTGGAAATCGGGATCGTCAATATACTTGTAAAAACTCTCCTCAAGTTCTTTAAGCACCGCTCCTAATGATTCAGGTACATAAGAACCCCCAAACTGACCAAAATATCCATTACTTCTTTCCATTTCTCATCTCTCCTTTTCTTTTCTCATCTCATCTATTCTCTTCTCTTTAGGCGGAAGGTAAGCCTTTTCTGATAATAACATAATCTTTTCGGAAAAGAAATATCCATTTATAATTTTTCCACTTAACATTTTACAGAACATGTGTTCTGTGCTATTATTTTCTAAAAGAATCATGACTATTTTACAGGGGAAGTTTTAATATGGAAAAAACATCAGAGAAATTTAATATAGATTACCAAAAGCTGCCAAGAAGAGATTTGCTCTGTATAGATGTTAAATCCTTTTTTGCATCTGTAGAGGCCGTAAGACGGAATCTTCATCCTATGGATGCTTATATTATTGTTATTTCAGATTTTAAACGCCCGGGAGCTGTGGTTCTTGCAGCATCTCCTAAGGTAAAAAAAGAGTTTGGCATAACAACCGGGTCACGGAAATTTCAAATTCCTGACAATAAAAAAATAATTCTGACTGAGCCTTCCATGGGAGTATATTTAAAAAAAAATCTGGAAATATGTAATATTTTTAGAAGATATGTTAGCGAAGAAGATTTGTGGATTTACAGTATTGATGAGGCTTTTCTTGATGTAAGCTCTACCCGCTCTCTTTTTGGAACTCCAAGAGAAATTGCTAAAAAAATTCAAAAAGACATTTATGATGAGCTAGGTCTGGTTACTGCCGTGGGAATTGGAGATAATCCTCTTCTGGCTAAACTTGCTCTGGATAATGAAGCAAAGAAACAGCCTTGCCAGACTGCTTACTGGAGCTATGAAAATGTACCCGAAACAATTTGGAAAATCCCATCTCTTACAGATATGTGGGGAATCTCAAAGGGATATGAAAAAAAATTGCATAATTTAGGAATAGGTAGTGTATATTCCCTGGCGCATACTGACCCGAAAATTTTAAAAAGAAGCCTGGGTATATTAGGTCTTCAGCTTTTTTACCATAGCTGGGGGGTAGATTACAGCCGCCTGTCAGAAAGAATTCCTTCTAAAAACAAGAGCTTTGGGAAGGGACAAATTTTAATGAAAGATTATTTTTCCAAAGAAGATATTTTAATTATTATTGCAGAAATGGCTGAGGAAATTGCTGCCCGCCTGAGAAAGCACAATTATTTCTGCCGTGGTGTAAGCTTACATATTGGATTCAGTAAAGACTGCCAGGAAAGTGGTTTCCGAAAAGATTATCATCTGCCTAACCCAACTCAAGATAACAAAGAAATCATTCATTATTTTAATTATCTTTTTTTAGAAAATTGGAAGAAGCAGCCTGTACGCCAGGTCTATCTATCCTGCACCAAAGTAGCTCCGGGAAAAGCGATACAAACAAATCTTTTTGATAATGGTATTAATGAAGAAAAAGAAAAAAGCATAGACTCTGTAGTAGATATAATACGACAAAAATATGGAAAGGCTGCTGTTTTCAAGGCACACAGTCTGGAAGAAGGAAGCACCTTTTTAGAACGTTCCGGACATATCGGTGGACACAAAGGAGGAACAGAATAATGAAAAATATAGATGAGTTAAAAGAAATAAGAGGATACAAAAAAGAAGATATGCTTTACCCTGACCGCTGCATGCTAAAATGGCAGGGAATGATGCTGTCAGACCACAGCGAAGCCCTCTTCGATACAGAAAAAGATAAAGAAAAAGCTGTGGATAAACCGCAGAAAATGGGCCAGTCCCATTCTGCTCACCCCTGTGGATAAAGCGCGGAAAATGGAAGCGTCCCCTTCAGCTCGCCTGGGGCTAGTTCTATTTGCAAACCTTGTTTGCCTCCGCTTACCATTATTGTTTCATGTTCCATACTGCTTTTATGTATAAATGTTTTAAAATTCTTTTTCATTCCAATGGGAGAACAGCCTCCTTTTATGTATCCTGTAATTTTAAGCAAATCTTTCATTGGAATCATTTCAATTTTTTTCTCTCCACTGACTCTGGCGGCTTCTTTTAAATCCAGCTCATCTAAAACTGGAATTACAAAAACATAATAATTCTTACTTGTTCCCTGAGTGACAAGAGTTTTAAAAACCTTTGCCGGGTCTGCTCCGGTTTTTTCTGCCACAGATATACCATCAATTCTGCCATCGGAAATATCATATTCGTTAACTTTATATGTAATCTTTTTTTGATCTAAAATTCTCATCGCATTTGTTTTCATTGCCAAGCTGCCCTTCTTATTTTTTTATAATTTCAAAATCCCAATCTAAAATTTCCACAGGGTAATTATCTAATATAAAATATTTAACCATATTTTCTAAAACTTCTAGATATGTGTACTCTCTACTTACTGCAGCAATGCCTATCTCTGTCCGTTGCCACTTATGATGTTCACCAGTTTCAGCGAAACTTAACTTATACTTATATTTAAGTTTCTCTCCAAGGCTTTTTATAACCATTCTCTTGTCCTTTAGAGAATGACTGTCCGGAATGAATAAATTTGCCTTTCCCATTAAAATAAACATATAAAAACTCACCCCTTGTTTTTAAAAACCTTGTGTTTTATTATTCCATAAGCTCCCCATGATCCCGCTGCTAAAAGCACCAGCTTACCAGCCAAATTAAATTCAATAACCTGGTAGACTGTTAAAGCTTCAATAAGCATGGCGGGGATTTTCCCCAAAGAGCTGGCTATTGCAAAATTTAATAACTTTATTTTCCCCAAGGCACTCCCTAAAGTAACCAACCCAGAAGGCATAAAGGGTAGCATCCTAAGATATATGATAAGCAAAGAAGCCTCTTTACCTTCACTGTTCAGAAGAATCACAAGCTTGGGATATTTTTCTAATTTAGGAAGAAGAGGTTTTTTCAGCCCTTTTCTATACAACAAAAAAGCCACTATTGCTCCAAGACTCTCTCCAATAAAAGAGACCAACAGCCCCCACCCAAATCCAAAATATGCCAAATTAAATCCTGTCACAAAATAGCTGGGCAAAACACCACTAATCCCAATAATTATATTAATCAAAATACTTAAAATAAAATATAATATAGTATTAATCTAACCCTAACCCCTTAAAGTCAATTCCTTCTTTCTTCGTTGCTGATGAAGATACTTCTGATGTTTCTTTCAAGTTTAAGATCCAATTTCCACCACTAAACTCCCTAACAATAGAAAGACGGGATTCAGAACCAAAAATTTCTGATACTTCCTCTATTACTTTTACATCCTCTCCCATAAAATCCCTTAATGCTGCAACAAGAACTTTCGGAACAATTTTTTCTTTTTCTCTTTCTGACATCAGCCAATTTAACCCTTCAATAGCATTTTTCTTTTCAGCAATCTTATTATATAACTCTGGCTCTATTTTCATGTCTGACCAAGCCTGACTGTAACCTTCTAACATAAGTTTAAAATCATTTTCATATTTACTTGGATTCTCAAGTATTTCAGGCAACTTTTGTGAATTATCAATAACTACAACTTCTGCTTCTTTAGCTACTGTACTTCCACTATTTTCTATATTTTCCTTTCCCTCTGTACCAAGAAAAGACTGATACAAAAAATATCCCACAACAGTAATTACAGCAACCCTGATTAATAAAACAACATATTTATTCTTTAACAAATTATCCTTCATTTATATCTCCCTTATTGTATTGTAATAATATCTTTTCAATACTTTCTGTGAATTCCTCTACAGCAAATTCTGGTGAAACAATTCCTGCCTTATCCATAAATTGAAAAATCCATGCATAAAAAGGAGCACTTAATACTACCTCGATTTTTATAGTAAAGGTACTGTCATCCCTCTTGTTAATTCTAATATCTTTACCAAAACGGTCAATAACCACATTCACCAATGATTTATCAAACCACATTTCCACCTTGGTTCCCTCACCGCCAAACATTCTGAAAACTTTCTTTGAATAATCAGCAAGATTAAAAACTTCTCCTCTGGGAAGAGGAATTCTAAATTCCTCCATTATTTCCACATCACTCATGCGATCTAACCTGTAATGAATAAAATCATCATGTTTTTCTGAAAAAGCAATTAAATAATAATGCTCATCATCCCAGGATAATCCATAAGGACTTGTATAATAAAAATCTCCACCTTTTCTGTATACTTTCCTTTTATTCAAACTGTAATCAAAATATTTAAACCTGATTTCTCTCTTTTTACTAATAGCTTCGTGAATAATATCAACATTAAGATAGATACTTTCATTATAAGTTTTAGGTCTGTTCGCCAGGCAAACTTCTCTGTGCAAGTGCTTTGCCTGATACCGGCTGGCTAAACCTTCAAGTTTCTTTATTAGTTCCTTACTTTTTTTGGGAGTAATAAATTTAGAGCATTGAACTGCATCAACTAATAGTTTTAACTCAGGGATTTCAAAATCCCTGGAGGCAATAAAGTAACCTGTTGTCTTTCCCTTTACCTTAATTATATCCAGGCCATAAACACGCAAAGCATCTATATCATCATAGATAGATTTTCTTTCTGCCTTGATATCATATAAAGCCAATTCATCTATCATTTGACTAACCGTTATGGGATGTTGTTCATCACTTGTTTCAAGAAACATTTTCATTAAATATAGTATTTTAAATTTCTGATTTGCACTCTTTGGCACAGAAATCACTCCCACCTTTTATACCTTCACTTCTCTATTATATTATACTTCCCGATTAAAAAGAACAAAGAAAAGCCATAGTCTTTGCAATAAAGACCATGGCTTCTAAAAATCTCTATATTTATTTTTTTAACTATTTTTAAATCATCATTTCATTTGAGTCATTACTTAATACTGAATCTACTGCATTTTCTTTTTCCTGAGAATACGCTCTGATAATTTCATCTAATTTTTCCATATCATTTTCTTTCAGGGTTTTTAAATATTCAAAAGTCTCTATATAATCTTCAGTTATTCTGAAGGAAATATAATCATCTTTTTTAATGTTACCTCTGTTGTAATTAATACTAATATTAAAGGTTTCTTTTCTTTCTACTGCTTCTGTTTCTATCATTTTATCAAAACTATATCTGTCGTAATATCCATATCTGTCCATTAAAATATAGTTTAAATGACCCTCTCCCCTTAGCAGGACATTATTGAAATCATTCTTCAATTTCTCCCGGAGAATATTCATATCCACATTACTTTTGTTAATTCCAATATCCTCAGAATATTTGTCCTGATTTTCATAGTCTACATTGAAGCTTATTAAATCTATAGATTTGTAAAACTCATCATCATAAATAAAAGGCATTTTTTCTTTCTTAAATTCTGATGTATTAGCAATTTTCCACAAATATTGGTCCTTGGCCTTATCATAAACTTCACTTTGAGTTAACTCATAATATCTGTATAAGCGTTCACCATTTTCGTAGAAATAAACTATATTAAAACTTCCATAATTGTAATATTCCTGGTTCTTAATTACTTCTTTATGGAGAGCAACTATAGCCTCAATATTCTCAGGATCTTTGTATAAAACTGCGTATGGGCTTTTATCTATATCTTCTTCCTTTGCATTATGAATGTCCCAGGTTTCTTCATAATTTTCACTCCAGATATAGTTGTCTGTGCCAAGATATACTGCGCGAATTTCACTTGCTTCAGGTACTGTGGCTTCAAATTTTCCAGCTGTAATATTTGTTCCAAGAACAAACAATCCAAAGAACAAAATAAATACTGCAAATAACTTTAATGAATATTTGCTTATTCTAAAAGATTTCTCAAGAATTGCATTAATAAGATAATATGTTAATCCAGATAAAATTATAAATGATGTTATTCTGCTGGCAATGCTTGTATTATAAAACATTTCAGAAAAACCTATTGGAACCAGAGATGCTAATAAAATTGAAATGATATTTTTATAACCATCAGATACTACAAAATCTCCCGTTCTTTCGTTCTTTCTTCTTTTTACAACATACAAAGTCAGGCTATATAAAACAATAATCCACCCTGCCAGAACCAGAAAATAATCCCAGCTAAAATTATTATTTACATATTTAACAAAATATAAAATATCCATTCTGTAAAAATTATCTATAAAACTGTTAAACAAAATTCTAGGATTAAAACCTAAGGCAAAATGCCCCACAACTTCAAATCCATAATAAATTATAGCCAGTAAAGATAATGGTATAGTAAAGTTAATAATTGATGCTACTCCAGCGGCTATAGTATTTCCTGTTAGTGCCGAGGACAAAGGAATAATAAATAAACCTATTATCAACCAGGGAACTGATGGAATAAATATTTCTTTAATATCATCAAAAGGAACTCCAGAAAAAATTCCTATTGCTATAAGAAAAACTAACAGCAAGAAAACAAATGCCATATTTGATAATAACAGAGAGTTAATTCTTGCCATTCTTGTTGACGGCTTTGAAGCATAGTAAGTTAATTTTCGGTTATCGTGAAAATAACTAGAATCCATTAAGGAATTTAAAAACATTAATGTTCCTATTTCAAGAATTCCTACAATAATTATTGTCTGATTAATTCCTGAGCCTAAAATAATTGGCATTATTATTAATGTAATTGTCATAATTGCTATAGATACTAAAAACCAGTTCTTTTTATCCTTTAAGTTATACATTAAAAGATTCAGATTATTATTCTTCATCGTATTCTTCAATTCCATAACCTGTACCTCCCAATTCTGTAATAAATATTTCTTCTAAATTCATTGCAAGTTCGCTAAATATAAGCACCTTGTATTTTTCTCTTAAAGCTTGTTCAAATTCCTCAGCCTTACCTTCCAGGGTAACAAAATACACGCTGCCAATTTTAACTGTTTTAAGAACTTTGAAGTTTTCACCCTGAATATCTTCATATTCTCCCTCAACAGCAAATTGTATTCTTTTTAAATTATCTCTTAGAGACTCCATGTTCTCTTCTTTAATGATTTTTCCCTGGTGCATAATTCCAACTCTATCGCTAATATTATCAAGTTCCTTAAGTGCATGGGAAGATATTATTACAATCATATTGTTTTCCTGAACTTCTTTGATAAGCACATTCCAGAATTTTCTTCTAACAACTGCATCAAGTCCGTCTACTATTTCATCAAGGAGCAAAACTTTTGGGTTAGCTGCCATTGCCAAAACAAAGGCTGCCTGCTTTTTTTGTCCCTTAGACATTGTTGATAATTTTTTATCAGAATCAATACTGAAAAACTTTATTAACTTATTAAATTTTTCTTCTGACATATTTTCGTAAAACATTTTTTCATATTCAAAAAGTGTTCTCAAAGTGCTGCCAAAGGGAAAAAATAAATCATCTTGTACATAATAAAAATCCTTAAATAATTCCGAATCTTCTTTAACAATTTCTCCCTTGTAATATACTTCCCCAGAATCCTGACGGTATACTTGAAGAATATGTTTTAACAAAGTAGTTTTACCGCAACCGTTAGAACCTACAAGCCCATAAATTTCTCCCGGTCTTGCCGTAATATTTATATCCTCCAATACTTTAAAATCTCTGAAGGATTTTGTGATAGATTTAAGCTCTAACATTTATATTCACTCCCTCTGCAGCATCATTTACTGCGTTTATTATTGCGTCTTTTGATGCTCCAAGAAATAAAAGTTTTACCGTAATATTCTTTATTTTCTCGAATTCACCTTGAATTTCAGCTCTTATTGTATTTTCTGGCCTTCCTACAAAATTACCTTTTCCAGGAAGAGAATAAATAAATTCTTTTGTTTCTAAAAGCTTGTATGCTTTTTGGATAGTATTTGGGTTTATTCTAAGCATTCCGGCAAGATCTCTAACTGAAGGCAGCTGCTCATCAGGTTTGAGTACCTTATTGCTGATAAGTTTGACAAACTCCTCATATACCTGCTCATAAATAGACTTGGGACTGTTTGAGTCTATATTAATCATTTTCTTCCCTCCTCACTGTACTATTAAGATTGATACAGTTCTTGGCTGTATTGTATTGCATAGTACAGTTGCTGTCAATGAAATTAATTATTATTTACAATTTGTTATTATTTATTTTCAGGATGAAGCAATTATCCCCAAAAAAAACGGGTTCTCTATAATAGAGAACCCGTTTTTTTGTATTTTTCTATATATTCTAATGCATCTTCAAATATTAATGGTTTGCTGAAATAAAAACCTTGAACGAAATCACAATTATAATTATGAAGAAAATTTATTTGATATTCTGTTTCAATACCTTCAGCTATTATGCTTATACCTAATTTATGTGCTATAGAAATAATTTCATCAATAAAATTAATTTTGTTATCTTCTGTAATATTTTTTATGAATTCTCTGTCAAGTTTTAAGATATCAATTGGCAAATTTTGCAAAGAAACGAGAGAAGAATATCCTGTACCAAAATCATCTAATGAAATAGAAATACCCATTTTTTTTATTTTATTTAATACCTTATTTACATGATCAGGAGATACTACAAAAACACTTTCAGTTATTTCCAACTCAATATCTGAAGAATCAACATTTAATTCCTCAAATGTGTTTTTTAGGAATGGAACAAAATTTGGATCCATAAACTGATGCAAGGAAATATTGATAGAAAGAATTAATTTATCCCTACTTGATTCTTTGAACTTTTTAAATTTTAATAATGCTTCTGTAATAATCCAACTACCCAAATCATTTATTAAATTATTTTTTTCAGCAAGAGGAATAAAAATCTCAGGGCTTATTTCACCTAATTCTTTAGAATTCCAACGGGTAAGAACTTCAAAACCTCGTATGTTTTTTTCTTCACAATCTAATATCGGTTGAAATACAAGGTAAAATTCATTATTCATAAGTGCACCTTTTAAATTATTCTCTAAAGCAGACTGCTCAAGAAGTTCAGCCTCCATTTTTGAATTAAAAAATACATAGCTATTTTTATTATTTGACTTTGCTTTATACATAGCAATATCTGCATATTTTAATAAATCTTCGCCATTTTGTGCATCATGAGGGAAAGTTGCAGCCCCAAAACTTGAAGTTAAATAAAGCTTCTGACTTTTATATATAAAAGGTTTTTCCAGTTCCTTTTGCAATTTATCTAAAATAGAAATAATCTGAAAATTATCAAAAGTAATATTTTTTAGGATAAAAACAAATTCATCTCCACCCCAACGTCCAACTATATTTTCACCTTTTATATGTCTTTTCCATCTCCTGCTTATATCTTGAAGCAATACATCCCCAGCATCATGACCTAAAGAATCATTTATATTACTAAAATTATCAAGATCTGCAAAAATAACTGTGAAATCTTTATGAAGTGTACCTTTAAGGGAGGTCATTTGCTGAAGTGTATCTAAAATAACCTGTCTATTAGGCAACCCCGTCAGATAGTCATAATAAGCAAGCTCATTCAACCGACCTGTTTTAAATTTAAGTTCCTTTAATGTGTTATGAATAAATGTGGTAATAATTATTGCAATAGCAGGGTTAATTAAGCCTGGAAGGGCACTGGTATTTTTTTGAAACATAAACCCGGAAAGTGCAGAAAAAAATAATATTGTGTTTAGAAATATAGTTGTTTTATAACCTTTTTTCCCATAAGAAATAGTCAAATGTACACTGATAAGAAGCTGAAGAGAAGAAAGAATTCCATTTAGAAAGAAATTCTTCTCGCTTGAGAAGCTATTACTTGCAAGAAGAAAACCTAAAAAAATAAATATTATTGAATATATAAATATTTTATAATTTTTTTTAATAAATCTTCGCCATTTTGTGCATCATGAGGGAAAGTTGCAGCCCCAAAACTTG
>RZYW01000105.1 GCA_009930175.1 Clostridia bacterium | reverse complement strand
TATCCATCACCTCTTTCTGAAGGGCGCTTTTATTTGTTGCCCTCTACCTGGTAGCCTCAGGAGATACATAAATCTGACGGTTTAATAAAAAAAATGCCCGAAGAGCAATTAACTCCTCGGGCATATATCTCTATCCTATTAAATTTGAAATACTTTAAATTAGTTGAAAAGAAAATCTTTTAAGTATTTTTACTCTATATTTTTTATAAGAATAACATTCAGCCAATACTCATTATTTCTATCCTCACGTACATCTTCCGTGATATACATTTCCGTTATCTTGAATTCAGGAACGTGATTAATCAAGGTAGAAAAAGAATCTTCATCATAACAATTAAAATACCTTCCATCTTTCTCATAGACTTTATTACCGTATTTAAAGGATGTGTATAAAATTCCTCCATCTTTTAAAAATGAAGCCACCCTAATAAGGGTTTGACCTAACTCCTCTTTTCTAATATGAAGAAGAGATGCGCAAGCCCATATTCCATCATACAATTTCTTATAATTAAAATTATCAAATCTAGCCCTTTGTACTTCTATTCCAGTTAATTCAGAGCTAAGTTTAACCATTTCTTCTGATGCGTCAAAAGCATCAATATTATATCCCTGCTCTAAAAAATATAAACTATCTCTTCCTGAACCACAACCTGCATCTAAAATATGTGCATTTTTGAAAAGATGGCTTTCAAATTTTTTATAATTTGCACTCATATCAGCATTAACTGTATTCTTATAAAACTCCTTAGCATTAATATTATAAAAATTGATTGTAGAATCTACCATTTTTTCAAACTCCTTATAAATGATTTATAGAATTCATCAGTATCAGGATTATATCCTCTTATTCCTTCCCATGTATAAGGAATCACTACCTTAACATCATTATATACTTTATATACATAATTCTTCCGCTCTTTAATCGTTTTACCCATAGTTAATATTAACTTATTTTTTATCGGATGATTGCTTGCAATAAAATGTTCATTTCTTTCTATTAGCTTATTAATATACTTTATCGAAGGAAGAGCATCACTTTTTTGTTCATTACAAAAAGCATGTGCTAAAACTAAATTCCAGATATCATCATGGTATATTACCTGACGAGGGATGACATGGTCAACATGAATATCATGGCCTTCCATAGATTCTCCACAATAAAAGCAAATCCCTTTTTGATAGCCATTTAAAACAGGTATTGTTCCTGTAATGTTTTGTCGTTCATATCCTTTTGATAAATATATATTTCGAATATCATTAATTAATTTTGTATCACCATTTTTAAGTTGGAAAGCAGCTTCCAGTAAACCCCAACGTGAAATCATTTCATTAAATAAATTTTCCTTATCAACACCTGAAAATATCTCAAAAACTGAATCTGTTAAAATTAGTCCATTTTTATTATATTCATAAAATTTTGTTGGAATAGAAGCATTATTCACAGTATGAAACCGAGGCACTACATCTACAAAGGCATTATTTTCAACAAAACTAATAGCTTCCTCCTCTGAAACTAGACCAAGATTAAATCTTTGTACAATATTCTCCATCTTTGTTTGTCTACCAGGAATATAAAGTTGTGGCATCCCATTTTCAAGTCTTATTTTAAATTCTTTAAAAAACTCTACCGAAAGATCATGCATACTTACAATTGTTTTTTCTTCTTTTGTAAAATTATACAAACATTTTGCCAAGGCGATTTTATAAGTAGCTGTATTTAGCCCATATAGAATAATCGATCTCCAATAATCTTTTGAATCAAATTCTTCTGACATATTAAAACCCCCTTGACGTTAATAATAAAATTATACATTATTCTTCAAGAGGCTGCATTTTTTCTGTGTATTTTTAAATTACATTAATAAAGAAGATACTCTCTTTATGATAGCTGCGGCATATTCTCCTTTTACCGTTTTACCTTCCCTTGCGTTAGTCAGCCAGTATTCCGGCGAATTAATGACTCCTTTATCCATCATAACCTTTAGAGCAGTTTCTAATTCATCTGTTTTTTTACTGTTTAACTTATCAGCTACTGCCTTCCTAAATGTATTCATGTTCTCTCCATGCTTAGAAAACCAATGCAGTGGATCAGCATGATTACTAGCGATACCTTTCTTACATCCTTCTGCATGACCGATAATATCCTTTTCCGTTAGACCGTATTCTTTACAAAGCATTACGCACAATTCAACCGCATTATCCCAAGCCTTTCTGAAATATGGTTCTAGCTGACTAGCATTATATCCCATCAGATTTGTACCACCAGAATAGGAAAAACCTGCCGGCTCACAGATTTCAATCCCAATATGAGTATCATTGGCTCTGCCTCCTGCATGCCAACCTCTATGATTCCAGGGCAGGTATTGCCACACTTCCTTATCGTCCACAAAGGCATGGACACAAACTTGACGGTTAATTTCTCTGGCTCTGTGTGATTTGTTCCACCTGTTAAACCATGCTTTTGCCATGACTCCAGGAGCGGCTGTTGAATGAATCATAATGCCTTTGGGGATAATCTTTCTTCCGGCTGTATAGCAGTCATTTTTGACCATATAATTTGTAAAAATCTTCATTTCTTCTCATCCTCCTTACACAATTCGGCTAACACTTTTTGTAATGCCTCAGGTATAGGTAAGCCAAGTTTGGATGCATTTTCCAAGATGCTGATTCCTTCATTGGAAGCATAAAAAAATATAACAGCGGTTCGAACGGCACTTCCATTTCCAATCATTTGTGAATCAACTATATGGGCGATGGCTACCATAAATAAAATCATGACCTTTTTAAAGATCCCGCGGAATCCTACTTCGCTACATAGTTTTTTCTCAACGATAGCCACCATAATTCCTGTAAGATAATCCAGGACAATAAAAGCTAAAAGGGCATATAAAAAACCGTCCCAACCTCCCAGGACGGTTCCAAGAAATGCACCTATAGCTGCCATTGCGATATTTATCGTTTCTACTATTCCCTTCATATAGTTCTAACACCCCCTGTTATATTAAGTTAGTTTCTCTCCGGTAATTTTTTTGTATTCTGCTGATGTTATTCGTTTATACAAAACTGCCTCCGCTACCATCTCTTTTGTCCATAATCCTAATTCATAAAACCTATTAATTCTATCAAACCACATCAGGCTCACCCGCTTTCATTATTTCATACCAAATCTGAGCTATCTCTTGAGTCAACTGCCCCTCAAGCACCATATTATTAAACCAAAGCTGAGATACTTCACTGGCTAAAGCATTGGTATCAATAGGTATAACAACCGGAATATTTTCATCTTTCAACATAGGAAATAAAGTATAAAAATCATCTTCGGGGACTTCTTCTACTTCATCAGAGTGGAGATGATCATTAGATAGCTTTACGTAGAACTTTTCATCCTCGGAATTATAGGAAATTTTATCAAGTATTAAACCTTTCAATATTTCCTTGCTGGCTGTTTTGTAAAACACTCCTCATTCCTCCTTTATCCTTCTGTCTGAAGTTCATATGACACA
>RZYW01000104.1 GCA_009930175.1 Clostridia bacterium | reverse complement strand
CTAGTGCTATGGTCTTGTAATTTGAAAGGAATGTACTAAATAACACAATTATCATAATTAAAGCTATTAGATAGTCCAAGTTCGATAATTTTATATCTTCATAAAAAATATATACAATAAACAACAATAATAATAACAAACAAAAATAAATTGTAATATCAAATTTTATTACGTTAAAATAATTAAAATATGTAGCCGTGTAGCCCAAAGGTATTCCTAGCTTAGGAGAAATAAAATTTACAGCTTCAAATTTTATAATTATTGGAACAAAAAAAATTAAAAACAATATTGTTACCATTATTTTATTTAATTGTATCCCAATTTTGCTAATTTTATTGTTTTTCATTGTATATCCTCTCTATCATAAATAAAGGTTTTAAACTTCTCCTTAAATAAATCATCTTCAACAACAGCATAAGGTTCAGAATTTACGGCTTTTTCAATAAAACTCTTCACTTTCTGATTGTTATTACCTAGCTCAAATAAAATTACAGCATAATTCGCATTAAAATCATACGAATAAGCATATCGTTCATTATTTAAATATCTGTCAAGTATTGTTTTTGCAGTAACATAATCTTTATTTTGGATAAATCCAATTGCAGTATTTATTTCTGACTGTTCCAAAAACCACAGTTCTTCTTGCTTATTTCCAAGATTGTTTATAACTTGTAATAATAGTACCACAAGGAAAATGAAAATAGTTATTTTAAATTTATTATTCATATTTAAATTAATTCCTCCTTATTATTTTAGATTAAATTCTGCAGTAATTCACTTCCACAACATATATTAAACTATAATCGTTTAAAAACCTCAAGAGTTAATTTTATTTATAAAAACTCTTGCTGTCTTTTGGAAACATATTTTTTTAATTAAAACTTAGAAAAAAGGTTAATTGCAATCATATATAAAACCGACTATCCCTGTTTTCAAATGAAATACCTGATTTTAAATAAATTCTAATTCTTTTAAAAAGATCCAACAATAAACGTTTCGGTGGTTAAATGTATTTTAATTTTTATTGAAAAATTTCAGAGTTTTGTATAAATCGAATTGGAAAAATTCCCGTTATAATCTAAATGAGGAATTAATTTATACGTTAGCTTCAAATAATACACACCTAGTAATAGAATATTCAGTATTAGACAATACATCTCATAGGAGGTGTATTTTTTTGAACTACTCAGAGAACAGAAAAGTATGGGAAGAAAGAATCGAAAGCTACAGCATCAGTGGACTAACACAAGAACTATGGTGTGAGCAGGAAAATGTAAAAGTAACAGCACTTCGCTATTGGTTGAGAAAATTACGGGAAGAAAATGGCAACCAGGAAGCTCCCTGGGTAAAACTTGAAACAGTTTTACCAGAAAAAACAAAAGTTGTTGCAAACAACGGTGTTACTTTAAGAATCGGAAGTTTCAGCCTAGAAGTTGCTGACGGATTTTCCCCGGATGTATTGAAAGATGTAGTACGAGCACTCAATGAGATATGTTAAGTACTGTTAAACCAGAAAATGTATATTTAGCTTGTGGTGGTACTGATATGAGAAAATCCATAAATGGCTTGTCAATTATGGTATTGGAATATTTTAAAGAAGATCCTTTTGCAGGAACACTTTTTGTTTTCTGCAACCGGCAGAGGAATAAAATTAAAATTCTCAGATGGGAAGCAGATGGTTTTTGGTTATACTACAAAAGACTTGAAAAAAGCAGATTTAAATGGCCGGATGCATCAAAAACTAATGGATTACATGTTACAGAAAGAGAGTTACGCTGGCTTTTAGATGGACTTTCATTGGAACAAAAAGCTGCACACAAACCAGTAAAACAGAGAAAAATATTGTAACTAAAAAGTGCTAGAAGCCTTTATTTTTTAAAGTAGATAAGGTAAAGAATTTAAAAGAATATTCCCGTGCTGAACTAGAAGCAAGATGTCTGGAACTGGAGAAGAAAAATGATTCCCTTTCCGCACGATTAAACTGGTATGAAGAACAGTTTCGCCTTGGCAGGCAGCAAAGATTTGGCAGTTCCAGCGAAGGAACTATGCCGGATCAAATTGCTATCTTTAATGAGCCCGAGGCTGAAGCTGTTGTTTTTTATTCAGAACCTTCTGTTGATGAAGTAATACTAAAGCCAAAACGGAAAAAAGGACATAAAGCAAAGATAGTGAATGATACCAGTGTTCCTGTTATCATTGCTCATTCTCCAAATCCTGTTATTCCCAAAAGTTTAGCTTCTCCATCTCTGGTGGCACATATTATGACAAGAAAATATATGGAGGCACTGCCGTTATACCGTCAGGAACAACAGTTTAAACATGATGGTCTGGCAATCAGTCGACAGACTATGGCAAACAGGATGATTAAAGCTTCAAAGGATTGGCTGAAGCCTCTGTATAAAGAGATGCATGCAGAGCTAAAGATAAAGGAAGTTTTGCATGCTGATGAAACAATGCTGGAAGTTTTATGTGAGCCGGACCGGCCAGCTAAAACCAACATCTACATGTGGATGTACAGAACTAGCGGAGATTCAGTCCCGATTATACTCTATGATTACAGGGAAGGACGATTCGGAAATCATCCAAAAGAATTCCTTGAGGGGTTCAAGGGTTACCTTCATGTAGATGGTTATGCTGGTTACAACAAAGTAGAACAAGCAAAACTTGCAGGCTGCTGGGCTCATGTCCGCAGGAAATATGATGAATCATTAAAAGCATTACCGGAAAAGGCAGAAACTGCCTATTCCGGAAGTCAGGAAGGACTGGCATATTGTAACCGTCTCTTTGAAATTGAGAGGTCTCTTTGTAATGTCAGTTTTGAAAAAAGGAAAGAAGAGAGAGAGCTACAGTCAAGGCCAATCCTTGAGGCCTATTTTGCCTGGCTTGAAATACAAAAAGAAAAAGCACTACCCCAAAGTTATCTTGGAAAAGCTGTAACATACAGTTTAAATCAAAAAGAAAAGTTATATACTTTCCTGGAAGATGGACGTATAGAGTTAAGCAATAACCGAGGGGAAAGATCTATTAAACCTTTTGTGATTGGAAGAAAAAACTGGTTATTCTCCAACACACCAAAAGGAGCAACTGCTAGTGCAATGATTTACAGTATTATTGAAACAGCTAAGGAAAACAAATTAAAGCCATTTGAGTACTTAAAATATTTATTTGAGCAACTGCCAAATACTGATATTACTAATCAAGATATTCTGGTCATATATCTGCCCTGGTCGGCTGATTTACCAGATTATTGCAGGACAAAATGAAGAATGCCTCCGGGGTAAACCCAGAGGCATTTTCTGTGAGTGTTGTTATTTTAACTATCAAGGTGTGTATTATTTGACGCTTACCTAAAAACAATTTAAAAAAGTACCGCATTTTTCAATGCGGTACTCATGGAATCTAATCTAATTGGGTTACCCCAACATTTGACAAAAAACCTATTATCTTAATGTTACTGTCTGAGTAGCTGTATCAAAATCAACTGTTGCACCTAAACCTTGAGCAACGAATCTGATTGGAAGCATAGTTC
>RZYW01000031.1 GCA_009930175.1 Clostridia bacterium | reverse complement strand
ATAAAATTCTTCAAAAATCCCCCTTGTAAGGAGAGTGCGGTCTTTACCATGATTCATATCAAGAAAGTTCAATGCCCCCAATGTAAAAAGTCCACCAAGCTCTTCTCTTGGATCTACAAGCAATACTTGCAAATCGCTTCTGCCTCCAGCTACAGCAGCAGCAATTCCTTCTGGCTCAGACCCATAAACCAGAAGATCCATTTGAACTATATTTTCATTTTCTGGTACATCTACAACAGTTGGAGTCTTAATTACTTCTTTTTTGTTACATCCAGAGAATATTAATACAAAACCAAGTATAATTATGATTGTTATAAAATAAAAAGGTATCTTTTTCATAGTCACCATCCATATAATTTTTCTTAAAAAAAACCACAGGTAAAAACCTGTGGTCTGTTATTTTCCTAAATATCGTGTTGGATCTACGTGCCTTGAATTAACATTAGTTTCAAAGTGAAGATGGCTTCCTGTACTTCTTCCTGTTGAACCAACTGTTCCAACTAAGTCTCCTCTTTGAACGGATTGACCAAGACTTACTTTAAAAGCTGTCAAATGTGCATACTTCGTTGTAAGACCATTGCCATGATCTATGATAATTAAATTACCATAACTTCCAGACCAACCTGCAAAAATCACTCTGCCATTACCTGCAGAATATACAGGTGTCCCTTTAGAACCACCAATATCAATTCCTGTATGGAATCCGCTGCCTCTTGGGCCATATCTTGAAGTTATTGTACCCCTTAATGGCCAGGCAAGTTGTCCATCTCCACCACCACGAGAGGCTACCATTTTTTGAGTTCCTCTAAGAACTTCTTTAACAGTAGGCTCTTTAAGTACAACAGCAGTAACTTCTTCCTTTTGAACCTCTTTGCCATTTTCAGAAATAACTTTATATGTTACTTCTCTAAGACCATTTTGTCCCGCTTGCTTAACCTGTGTCTGGCCAGCCCACAAATCCCCGGAATTAGTATATTTAGTAGGGAATGGAATTGCCTCTTCCACAGTAACTTCTTTAGCTACCATTACGTGAACAACTGGTTCAAGTTTTACTAGCTTTAATTCCTGACCTATGGAAATAAAGTCCCCCTTAATTTCAGGGTTTGCTTCTCTTAATTTACTAAGACCAAGTCCATGACTTTCAGCTATCGTGGACAATGTGTCGCCTTTAGCCACTTTATATGTTTCAATTTTATCAGTTCCAGTTAAGACATAATTATTTGCTTCTTCTACTGACATTACTTTTGCTGCAGATACATTACTTTCTACAACTTCAATTTCCTCTTTAAACTCATAAGACAATATTTCTTCCCCTTCTTTAAGAAATCCTGTCTTTAATTTTTCAAGGAGTAATTCAGCTTCTTCCTGGGTTTTTAAAAATACTTTTTCTTCCCCATTCACTTTCAAAGCAAAAGCACCTGTCTGGCACTCAACATAAGGTCTGATTAAATCAGCAAGTAACTGAGGATCTTTAATCTTTTTACCTTCAAATTCACCCTCTGAAGATAATATGATTTTTGAATCTACTCCACTCAAAGTATATCCAAGTTCCTGTTCCTGCTCGGCCTTAATAATATTTAATGCTTTTTCATATGTTTTTACGCTATTTATTTTTGCAATATTCTGTTCATTTACACTTAATACCTGTGTCGATCCACCAAAAGAGAAAGCTGCTATAATTGTTAGTATAAAAAAAGCTGCAACCATAATATGTATTTTATTATACTTTCCTGCTTTTAGTTTCGCTGTGAGCTGTTTGACTAAATCTTCTATGTCCCGGACACCTCCTTTGCGCAAACTTATCGCAAGGATGATTATATCATATGAACAAAAAAAAAGACACCCTGAGAGTGTCTCTTTACAGTCCTATTTTCATTTACAATTACATGCAACTCAAGTACATTGCACATTCCACCCTTTTCTTCTGAAGAACACATCCTGTTTTATATACCTTGTAGAAGTCTCCCCTGTCGTGCCAGTTACTGGAATGACACCCTCCGCTACAATAAAATCTTGCCCAGCAATCCATACATTCCTCTTTATTTAAAACGTTTGCATTTTGAAATAATTTCCCAATTTTTCTTGAAACTTCTCCTTGATAAACATTTCCAAGTAGAAAGTCTTTATTTCCTACAAATTGGTGACAAGGATATATATCTCCTTGAGGGCTTATCGCTACATATTCATGACCCGCTCCACAGGCAGATATTCTTTTTGGAAGACAAGGGCCCTTATAAATATCAATATTAAAATGGAAGAAATTAAAATCATTTTCCTTTTCCATATGCTCTGTTAGCTTGTCATACTCTTCCAAAATTAATGGGATATCCTCACTTTTAATGGAATAAGAAGCTTCTTCTGGTCCTACAACAGGCTCAATAGAAAGATTCTTTAATCCCATTTCTGCCAAATGCTGCAGATCTTTTAAGAAATCTACATTTTCTCTTGTGAAAGTTCCTCGTACAATATATTTTTCATATCCATCTGCAATAAATTCTTTAATATTTTTTGCTACTATATCATAAGATCCCTTATTGTTTGCAGTATATCTCATTTTATTTTGAACTTCTGGTCTTCCATCCAAACTTAAAACAACGCTTACGCTATGCTCTTTAAGAAAATTCCCTTTTTCTTTGTCTAAAAGTAATGCGTTTGTTGTAAGAGTTAATTCTGCAACTTTTTCAAGCTCTGCAGTTCTTTTTTCAATATATAGAATTAAATCTTTTACAACCTCAAAATTCATCAAAGGCTCACCACCAAAAAAATCTATATTTAGATTCTTCCGGTTTCCAGATTCTTTGAACAATAATTCGAGAGCAGCTTTCCCCGTCTCAAAAGACATCAATCCTCTGTCTCCACCATAAGGTCCCTGATCTGCAAAACAGTAAGGGCAGCGAAGATTACAATCATGGGCTATGTGAAGACACATGGCTTTAATTATTGGATTTTCCGGTGGGATGTACTCAGTTATTTCACCTGGAGAAGAGAATAAAATTCCTTCTTCAGCTAGCTCTTCAATTTCCTTTAAAACTTCTTTAGCCTCTTCAGAATCTGGAGTGTAATTTTCCCCTTGTTCTTTTAAATTCTCAAGAATATTAAAAGTTAAATCATCAATAAGATGAATGCTGTCTGAATTAATATCCAGCAAAATATTTTTATCTTTATATTTATAAAAATGTATTCTGGAAAAGTCGTATTTTTTCATTAAAAACATCCTTTACATAAATAAAAAATCAGACCCTTATAATTTATAAGGATCTGTTTTCAACTTTGTCTCTTAGTTTTTACAAGTCTGATTGCTTACTGTACATGAAGTCTTACAAGCTGATTGACAAGAAGTTGGACATTCCCCACATCCGCCTTTATGTATTGTACATTTTAAGTCTTTTTTCGCAATAGTTTTTATATGCTTTTTCATAGAAATTCCCCCTTGATTAATGGAAAAATTATAACAAATAAATTTATATAAAACAATATATCCAAAAATAAAAAAAGGATGAAGATTAACGAAAATCCTCATCCTTTGGTGCCTCGAGGCGGAATCGAACCACCGACACGAGGATTTTCAGTCCTCTGCTCTACCGACTGAGCTATCGAGGCAAGCCCATATGTCCTAAAAAAATGGTGACGCGTACGGGATTCGAACCCGTGAATGCCAGCGTGAAAGGCTGGTGAGTTAAGCCGCTTCTCCAACGCGCCAGATATTGGTGAGCCATCCGCGACTCGAACGCGGGACACCCTGATTAAAAGTCAGGTGCTCTGCCGACTGAGCTAATGGCTCTTGGACACCAACGATTTGTAATTATACAGATATCTTATTTTCTTGTCAACATAATTCGTAATCTCTGTAATTTAGGTAGAACATTGTTGAAAATATAGTAAACAAAAGGATTATAAACTTTGTCTATCTCTCCAATATATTCAGAAACACCATCTTTATCACAAAACCCAATTTTAAATTCATAAAGACCATCACTTTTATCAAGAGCAAGCACACCACCAAAATCATACTGTACTGCACCTTCATCAATTCCCCAGGAAATCATATCGTAATTCATTAATTGATTTGGTCCCAGATTCCTCTTTATGTCCGTACTTCCCGCATAAAGGTAGTACATCTTACCATAATAATTTATAGTCAAACCTGCTGATAAATCATCTTCCTCGTGCCTGGCAATATATATTCTCAATCCTTCAAAAGACTCTCTCATCTTTAAAAAATATTCATAGGATCTGGCGGTAAGCTTATTTCGGTGAGTCATTTCTAAATAAATTTTATAAAATTTTTCTAAAAGATCATCTGAGCTTCCGTGTACTGTATAGACCCCTTTTTTTGCTGCTGCTCTTACCCTGTTTCTCGTCTTACCACTAAATTTACTCATAATGCTTTCTTTATCATGATCATCAAATTTCAAAATCATATTATATCTTGGTTGAATTAAAGCATCTTTTTTTACACCAATATTCCTTACAGTAAAACCATTTTCTTGATATTCTCTTTGAAGCTCTTCAGAATATAATACTTCTGGATCCATTTTCAGGGCAAAGGCTTTGTATTTCTTAGTCAAGGGCTCTGCTTCATTAATTAATTCTTTAACCAAGGCAATATCATTTACTTCACAAACCGGCCCCCGGGGAGCATATAGTAAGGCCCCCGCAAGAGGAACTTGTTTTACTAATAAGGACATGGCCGCAACAATTTCTCCATTTTTTTCCACATAAACCTGCTCATTTCCCCAATCCCACTTTACCTTGGACCAATTAAGATCCTGAGTAATTGACTTGTGCCGGGAACCTCTTACAAAATTTATATATTTTTCTACATCCCTAGGATTGTTTTTGTCTAAGATTGGCACTTCTGCATCTCCTCGTATATTTTCTAATCTTTTTTCACGAAATATTTCTCATATCTTGCGTAATAATCTTTATAATAATTATTTAACTTTAAAGTTCTTAAAATACTTCTGTCTTTTTTATAGTATAGAGTTGTTGCTGTTTTCTTCTCTTTTATTAACCTTTTTACTTGCTCTTTAAGCTCATCATCCATTGTATATTTTAAAAGCAGATCTTGAGGAATACTGTGCCATAAATATTCCTTATCGCCATATTCAACAGGAAAATCTTTTTCGTATACTCTGTCGTTAACCAGATATTTTGCTAAATTATATCCACTGGCAGTAACAAAAAAACTGCTTCTTCCTTGTCTTATATTTAATTCAAAAATTTTCATTTTTCCATCTCTGCGATCATACTTCAAATCAATATTTGCATATCCAGTAAACTTAACATCTTCAAGAAACTTTTGATATTTATCATAGATTTCTTTGTTATATTCCGAAACAATGCCAACATAGTTTCCTATTAATACAGGAGTGTGGTCCTCAAGAACAATTCGCCCAAGGCACATCATTCGCACCTTATGATTCCTGTCCACATATGCGTTTAATACGTGCATAACTGTATCGTCACCAGGAATATAGTCTTGAATTATTAAATTATCTTCGTAGGTGGAACTATATATGTTTTTTATTGCTTCAGTAAATTCTTCTCTGTTCTTTATAATGTAGGCTTTCTTTTTCCCAGGAAACTGAGCATTAAAATAGGTCATACTGTCTGAAGCCTTCACTACAACTGGAAAATCGAAGGGGAGCTCCATTTGGGGATCCATTCCCTTTTTAAAAATTAATGTTGCCGGGTAGTCCAAACCATATTCTTCACACATTTCATAAAAATTTTCTTTATAAACTACTTTCTCCATAAGCTCCTCACTAATAAAAGGAACAACATAATCTTTTTCCAAAGCGGATTTGTTTCGGATACATAACTCCGCATAATTTTCATTACTTGCAATTAATAAAAGTTTATTTGCTCTTTCTTTTAGCTCAGGAGCCAAAGACTTCAGTCGGCAAACAAAATTTTCAATATCATCAAAACCAGGAACCATCTTTTTTTCGATTATTTTGCTATGTGCTGTTGGTAATAAATGTCCTTTAGTGATTACAATGCTTTTAATACCATATTCTTCATGGAAAGATCTGGCCATTCCATATGCGTTATCATCAGACCCTAATATAACAGGTAAAAAATCCATCTTCTCCGCCACAAAACCACACCCTCTATTAGATTTCAACTTATTTTACATTAAGGCATATAATACTTCAAATTATTTACAAAAAAACTGCCGCAATAAATTACGGCAGTAAGATAACTCTTAAAATATTTCATCCAGCACAATAGTCTGGGCTCTTCCAGGTCCAACAGCAACAATACTTATATCCATTCCAGAAAGTTTCTTTATTGTTTCAACATATTTCCGGGCATTTTCCGGAAGTTCGTCATACTTTGTCGCATTTGTTGTATCTTGATTCCACCCTGGTAATTCAATTAATACAGGCTCGCACTCGGCAAGAACTTTTAAACTTGTCGGGAAATTTGTCAATATTTCCCCTCTGTAACTATATCCTGTACATATTTTTACAACATCAAGTTCATCAAGAACATCAAGCTTTGTAAGAGCAATTGTATCTACTCCACTCACCCTCTTTGAGTAAGCAAGCATTACCAAATCAAGCCACCCACATCTTCTTGGGCGTCCTGTGGTTGTGCCAAACTCATGACCTTTATTTCTAATGGTATCTCCCATTTCATCCAGGAGCTCTGTTGGAAATGGTCCCTCACCAACCCTTGTAGTATATGCCTTGGCAACACCTATAACTTTGGTTATTTTGTTAGGTCCAACACCAGCACCGATACAAGCGGCTCCGGCAATTGGATGAGAAGATGTAACATATGGATATGTTCCAAGGTCAAGGTCAAGCAATGTTCCTTGAGCACCTTCAAATAAAATTTTCTCACCTTTATCTAAAAATCCATTAATATGAACAGAAGTATCTGTTACTATGCCCTTAAGAAACTCTCCATAGGACAAGTATTCAGAAAGGATTTCTTCATAATTAAAGCCCTCTGCACCATATACTTTTTCAAAAAGATCATTTTTTCTTTCAATATTCTCTTTAAGACGAAGAGCAAACTCTTCTTTATCAAGAAGGTCAATAACTCTGATTCCAATTCTTGATGCTTTGTCAGCATAGGCTGGTCCAATTCCGCTTTTTGTAGTTCCAATTTTGTTGGTACCTTTAAGTTTCTCTTCCATAGCATCTTGAGCAATATGATAAGGCATAATTAAATGAGCTCTTTCACTAATCTTTAAATTTGAAGTATCAATGCCCTCACTTTTTAAATATTCAAGTTCTCTAATTAATACCTTCGGATCGATTACAACTCCGTTTCCGATAACACATTTAGTTCCAGGATACAAAATTCCAGAAGGAATAAGATGCAGTTTATAGGTTTTATCTCCTACAACAACCGTATGTCCCGCATTGTTACCTCCCATATATCTTACAACCACATCTGCCTTTTCTGCCAGAAAATCAGTTACCTTCCCTTTTCCTTCATCGCCCCACTGAGCACCTACTAAAACAACAGCTGACATACTAACACCTCTTTATCCAAAATAAATTTTAAAGTACTTTCGCTAAATCTCTTGCTACTGATATACCATTAACAGAAGCTTGCATTAAACCTCTGGTAATTCCTGCTCCATCTCCAATTGTATAAAGATTTTTAACTTCTGTCTCAAAATTATTATCAAGCTTAACCTTTGATGAATAAAACTTTACCTCTACCCCATATAGAAGAGTATTTCTTGAGTATAAACCTGGTGCAATTTTATCTAGTGCCTTCAGTGCTTCTACAATAGAAGTAAGATATCTGGCTGGAAGAACATAACTAAGATCTCCCGGAACTGCACTTTTTAAAGTTGGAATTGTTGAAGATTTTTCCAGTCTGGAATAGTCCGATCTTCTGCCTTTAAGTAAATCCCCAAGGCGCTGAACCATTATTCCCCCGCCTGTTAGCATATTAGCTAATCTTGCAACATATTTACCATATTCAATTGGCTCATTAAAAGGTTTTGTAAATTTAGTAGATACTAACAGTGCAAAATTAGTATTTTGCGTTCTCAAGCTTTGATCAGAATAACTATGTCCATTTACAACAGATATACCTTCATATGACTCTCCAGAAACAACCCCACCTGGATTCATACAAAATGTTCTTACTTTATTATCATAAGTATCTGAATAATAAACTAATTTTGCTTCATAAAGATCTTTTGTAAGGTGATCCATAATTGAGTTTGGAACTTCTACCCTGACTCCAACATCTACCTCATTGTTTTCTGTCTGTATATTTAATTTGTTTGTTTGTTCATTAAGCCACTCTGCTCCCCCTCTTCCTGGAGCAACGACAATTTTTTTTGCTTCTATTATAAACTCTTTATTTCCTCTTCTAAGCTTAGCTCCCACTGCAACATTGTTCTCTACCAATAAATCTTCTGCTCTTGTTAGAGGCCAGAATTCCACATTATCCTTTGCAACCAGATAGTCATGCATAGCTTTCAATACTGTGAATGCTTTTTCTGTCCCAAGATGTCTTACGGGACAAGCAATTAACTGAAGATCATATTTTGAAGCTTCATATGCAATATCTTCTGTTTTAGAATTATTTAGTCCATAAACAGTATTGTTAGCTCCAAATTCCAGATAAATAGTATCTGCATAGTCAATTAAGTCCTGACTAGCTTTTTGTCCTAAATATTCAGTAATCCTGCCACCAACGTCTGTGGAAAGACTTAATTTTCCGTCTGAAAATGCTCCAGCTCCACTCCATCCAGAAGTTATGCTGCAAACAGGACATTTTATACAATATCCTTTTGTTTTTTCCGGGCATTTTCTTTTGTCAATTTCAACACCCTTGTCAATTATTAATATCTTTAATCCGGGCTTTTTTCTTTCCAGCTCGATTGCCGTAAAGATACCCGCAGGACCTGCTCCTACTATCAGTACGTCTACCTGGTATTTTGTCATTATACTGCCTCCTTAAATCAAACATAAAAATACTCAAACAGAGTCGCCTCTGCTTGAGTCTTTTCTAATCCTTATCAAAGCAAGTAAATTTTATCAGCAAAAACTTTATCCGTCAACTTATACAATACCTTGAGCATTCATTGATGCAACCACTTTTTCAAAGCCTGCAATATTTGCACCTGCTACATAGTTTCCTTCGCAGCCATAAGCTTTTGCAGCATCTGACATTTTTTTGAAAATATTTATCATAATATCTTTTAATTTTGCATCAACTTCTTCAAAACTCCAGCTTAATCTCATGCTATTCTGAGTCATTTCTAATGCTGATGTTGCTACTCCCCCTGCATTTGCAGCTTTTCCTGGAGCAAACATAATTTTATTATTAATAAATATATCTATAGCTTCATTTGTTGAAGGCATATTTGCACCTTCCGCAACAGCAATACATCCATTAGCAATTAATACTCTAGCATCTTCTGCTGTAAGTTCGTTTTGAGTTGCACATGGAAGAGCAATGTCACACTTAACACTCCAAATTCCTCTGCCAGCATGATATTCTGCTGATGAGTTTTCTTCAACATATTCAGTAATTCTGCCTCTTCTAACCTCTTTACAGTCCTTAACGCAACAAAGGTTAATACCCTCTGGATCATATACATAACCATTAGAATCACTCATAGCCACAACTTTTGCCCCAAGCTCAGTAACTTTTTGAGCAGCATAAATTGCAACGTTTCCTGAGCCAGAAATTACAACTGTTTTGCCTTTAAGATCTTGTCCATTTTCCTTCAGCATTTCATCAAGAAGATAAATTAAACCAAAACCTGTTGCTTCTTTTCTAGCAAGTGATCCGCCATAAGTTAAGCCTTTACCAGTTAGAACTCCTTCATATACATCTTTAATTCTCTTATATTGGCCATACATATAACCAATTTCTCTGGCACCTACGCCAATATCTCCTGCAGGAACATCTGTATCTGCCCCAACATATTTAAATAGCTCTGTCATAAAACTTTGACAGAAAGCCATAATTTCTCTATCTGATTTTCCTTTTGGGTCAAAATCTGAGCCACCCTTACCCCCGCCAATAGGAAGGCCTGTAAGTGAGTTTTTGAAAGTTTGCTCAAATCCTAAAAATTTAATAATTCCCAAATTTACGGAGGGATGGAAACGAAGACCACCCTTATATGGACCTATTGCACTGTTAAATTGCACTCTGTAACCTTTATTAACTTGAACCTGCCCCTTATCATCAACCCATGGTACTCTGAATAATATACATCTTTCTGGTTCAACTAATCTTTCAAGTAAAGCCGCTTTTCTAAATTCTTCCTCATTTTCATCAACCACAAAGCGTAAAGAGTTTAAAACTTCTTCAACTGCCTGGTGGAATTCAGTTTCCCCAGGATTGCTTGCTACAACTTTCACAATTATCTCATCAACATATGACATCTTACTTTCCCCCTTAAGTAATACATCCAAAATAAAATATTTTTAGAATTTTATCCTATCATTCTTTGAATAAGTATACAATAATTTAAGAAAAAACAAGCTCTTGTATACAATATTATTTCTTAGACAGGTTGCCGAAACGAGTGTATTCTCCAAAGAATGCCAGATCAACACTTCCAACAGGACCATTTCTGTGTTTAGCAATAATGATCTCTGCAATTGCTTTCTTTTCACTTTCAGGGTCATAATATTCTTCACGATAAATAAACATTACTATATCCGCATCCTGCTCAAGTGCCCCAGATTCACGAAGGTGACTTAGGCTTGGTCGTTTATCCTGACTTTGTTCTGCAGCACGAGATAACTGAGATAATGCAATTATTGGGATATTTAATTCCCTTGCCAAAGCCTTTAAAGATCTTGATATGTAAGAAATCTCTTGCTGTCTTGATTCTGTCTTAATACCTCCGGTCATAAGTTGAATATAATCTACGAAGAGAATATCCAAACCTTTTTCTGCTTTCAACCTACGAGCCTTTGCACGAATCTCTCTTATGGATATTGCAGGTGTATCATCAATATAAATCTTTGCTTCCGAAAGAGGACTAACTGCATCAATTAGACGGCTCCATTCTTCTGACTTTATTTTTCCCGTTCTTATTGAGGTCTGATCAATAGCCGCTGCTGAAGAAATAATACGCTGAACCAATTGTTCCTTTGACATCTCTAGACTAAACACTGCAGCAGATAAATCTTTTTTGGTTGCTACATTTTGAGCAATATTCAAACAAAATGAAGTTTTTCCCATACCCGGTCTTGCTGCAACAATTATTAAATCTGAACGTTGAAAACCTGAAGTCATCTTGTCTAAGTCGACAAATCCAGAAGGAACACCCGTGATATCTGTTTTCTGATCATATAATTCCTCTAATTTAGAAATAACATCATTAACTACACCCTTTATCGGAACAAGGCCAGAAGATTCTCTTTCCTTAGATATTTCAAGAATTTGACGTTCAGCATCATCAAGGATACCTTCAACATCTTCAGATTCTTCATAACACCTGTTAAGGAGTTGTGTGTTTATCCTTATCAATTGTCTTAATGTGGAACGTTCTTTAACAATTTCTGCATAACGATCTACACCTTGAGTAGTTGCTGTTGAATTGGCAATTCTGGCTATCTCTGATAAGCCTCCTGTTTTTTCTAAGAGGTTTTTTTTTCTTAACTCCTCGGCAATCGTCAAAAGCTCAATTACTTCACCACGATCACTTAAGGATGCTATTGTTTCAAAGAGAATCCCATTTTCTTCCCTGTAGAAATCAGAGGCGTTCAAAAGTTGAACAACATTGTTAATAACCTCTTTGTCCAAAACCATAGCAGCAATAATTGCTTCCTCTGCTTCTATATTTGCAGGCTGACGTTTTTCAAAGCTTACCTGTTCCATAATTTGACCTTCCTATTCCAGCTCAGTAACTTTTATTTTAAAATCAAAACTAACTTCCGGATGTAATTTAGCTGTCACATTATATACACCAAGGGCTTTAATGGGTTCATCAATAGTAAGCTTTCTTTTATCTAATTTTATCCCATATTGCTTTTCAATTTCCTGAGCGATTTCCTTAGTAGTGATCGATCCAAACAATCGCCCTTTGTCTCCAGCTTTAACACCAAATTCAAACTCTTTATCAGTAAGGCTTTTCCCAATTTCCTGAGCCTCTTCTTTCTTTCTCTTTTCTTCTTCTTTTTTAAGATCTTTTTCCTTTTCAATAGCATCTAAATTTTGCTTTGTAGCAGGCACAGCTAATTTTTTTGCAAAAAGGAAGTTATGAGCATAACCTTCTTTAACCTCTTTAATATCCCCTTTTTTGCCGATCTTGTTTACATCTTCTAATAAAATTACTTTCATTTTTTTCCTTCCTTTCTTTCAGCTATTTTTTTCCTTGTATCAAGTAACAAATCTAACAAGCCTATGAATGCAGTAATAATTACAATACTTTGAAACAGAAAAAATATTAAAAACACAAAAGCAACTCTTGCAATTGGTGAAATCTCTGCATTTTTAAACACATAAGCCATAGTTGATAATCCCATAATAAAAAAGGCTGCTCCGTAAGCAATAAGAACATTTTGTCCAATTATCAATATAACTGGGCTTGATATAACATCGCCAAAAAGCAATATTGCCCATGCAGCTATAAATCCCCAAATAAAATTCCACGGAAGACGCCATTCGGTAAATTTAGGAAAGTTTGGAACCTTGTGGTCAAATTTTCTTAACAACAGCCTTGCAAATATAAAGTTTAAGATAGCAGTTAGTGCGCTTGCTATCACAATTATCGTTGGGATAATATTGATAACAAATTTTATCATTTCATCAAGCATAACCCTAATATCTTCTTTTGAATACCCTTGGCTTTCTAAATCATCAAAGACTCCAGATTCTTCATATTGAATTATCGTTCTTTCCATAGCTTCATTAAATACTGCCTTCTGCTCTTCAAAGCTAATTTGTCCCGTTACCATAACCAATAAGAACACAAGAATCGTCGCTGTTACCGACACAACAGTTCCAGCTGTTAGAAAAGTCGCTACCGAAGATTTCTTTGTAAATAAATACCCATACACAATAGCCAGAAACATAAATTGAATATAGAAAAACAATGAAGCAATAGGTCCTGCAATTACGCCAACTAAAAAAGCTGCAACTATAGAAGATAAGACACCTGTTGAAATATTGTTTCTTACAATTACGAAAATAATTGGAGCTGTAATTACCATTACTGTCAAAGTATTGATTAATGGTATAAAAGTACCTAATAAAGCTACTACCGCTGTGATAACAGCCATGATAGCTCCTTCTGTTAACTGTCTAGTTTTGTAAATTGTGTTCATTCATTCACTCCTCAGTAATATAACTATTCTTATATTATAATTTAAATCAACAAAAAAAGACAAGGCGCTTCTAGCATCTCCTTGTCTTTTATAAAATTATATTTTTAAATATTAATCAATAATATATGGCATTAATGCTATATATCTTGCTCTTTTAATAGCAACTGTTAATGCTCTCTGATGCTTAGCACAGTTTCCTGTTACTCTTCTTGGTAAAATTTTACCTCTTTCAGAAGTATATTTTGTAAGTTTGTTTAATTCTTTGTAATCAATGACACTTCTTTTATCTGCACAGAAACTACAAACACGTTTTTTTCTTCTGCCACGTTCGCGCTTAACCAATTTTTCTCATCTCCTATCAAAAAGGAATTTCCTCACTAAAGTCACCTTTAAAGGAATCCCCATCAGAATCCGTAAAATCATCATCTTTAGAACCACCTGTGCTGCCGCCCTTTGAACCTATAAACTCAACTTGGTCAGCAACAATTTCAGTTCTAAATACTCTTTGACCATCTTTATTATCATAACTAGAAGTCTGAATGCGACCTTCAACAGCCACTTGACTTCCTTTACTTAAATACTTTGCAACATTCTCAGCTGCTTTTTGCCAAACAATAACCGGAATAAAGTCTGCAGATTGTTCACCCTCACGAGCAAACCTTCTGTTTACCGCAATTGTAAAATTAGCAACCGCTATACCTGATTGAGTATATCTTAATTCAGGATCCTTTGTTAATCTTCCCACTAATACGGCTCTGTTCATGACTTTACCTCCAAAATTATTCTTCTACTCTTACAATTAGGTTACGGATTACTTCTTCAGAGATTTTCATTACTCTGTTAAGCTCATCTGCAACTTTTGAATCACCCATAAAACGAGCAAGAACATAAAAACCATCATTCTTCTTGTCAATTTCATAGGCTAGTTTGCGGTTACCCATCTTTGTAAGGTTTTTCAATTCCCCACCATTATCAACAATAATTTTGTTATATTTCTCGATATTTGCTTCGATAACGTTTTCTTCAGCTGGATTTAAAATATACATAATTTCGTATTCGCGCACTAGTCTTCACCTCCCCCCATGGACTTCGGCTCCTTTTACAGAGCAGGGTCTTCGACGTTAAATTTTAGCACATCATTATTTAATTGTAAAGGATTATACTACTCTTTAAATATAATTATTCCTTTACGATTATTTCCTTAACCGACTTTTCAAGCTTCACTCTGGAGATCCATGTCTGATGATTGCACTTCTCACATTTTATAACAAAATCTGCTCCTGTTCGCAATACCAACCAACGATCTCCACCACAAGGGTGCTTCTTTTTTGTTTGAATCGTGTCCCCAACTTTTATATTCAGAGGCATAGCATCCACCTTCTTAAAATCCTTTTTTATTTACGGCACTACCATACAAATAATCAAAACGCTTTCCCTGGAAAGAATCTCTTTCTTTCAATGCCTCATCTATCATAATTTTTATTTTCCACCAACTGGTACTCCAATTGCAAAATTCCAGATTTCCTTGAGGTCCTTTGCCAACAATTCTCTGAATTACAATCTTGGGATCTAAATACTCAATAAAGGTTACAACCCTATCGATATATTCCTCAAGTGATACCATTTCAAATTTATTCATATTATAATCTTCGCCAAGAGCCGTCCCTTTCACAATATATAAAGAGTGTAGCTTTACATAGTCACTTCCAATTGCTGACAATATTTTTGCATTCTCGATAACATCAAGTTTGTTATCATATGGCAAATTTAAAATGATATGTGTAACTACTGCAAATCCTCTTTTTTTAATTTGAAGAACAGCATCTATATATTCTGCGAGGGTATGCCCTCTATTTACCTTAAATAAGGTTTGATAGTTTACGGTTTGAAGACCAAGCTCAATGTCTATATCAAGATTATATTCTTCCTGTATAGTTTTTAAAAAGTCCAAATATCTATCTGGCAGGCAGTCTGGTCGAGTAGAAATAGAAATCCCAACAATATCTTTATCAATTGCTGCCTCATTAATACATTTTTTGAAAACTTCAAAATCCATATAAGTATTTGTAAAGGCTTGAAAATAAACAATGAACTTCCTCGCCTTAAATCTCTTAATAAAAAACTCCTTATTTATTTCAATTTGTTTTTTTACCGATAAATCATTTGACAGGCATTCAAAGCCCGAACCATCTTCGTCACAGAAAGTGCACCCTTTTACCGAAACATTACCATCTCTGTTAGGACAAGTTCCAGGCAAATTAATTGGCAACTTGTAAACCTTTTCTCCATATTTTTCTTTTAAAAAATCCGAGTATATTTTATATCTTGTATTCAAATTAAACCCTCTTTATAGTAATTTTGTGCCTTCACTTATGATCAAGCTGTAAACATTGTAAAAATAAGACTGCAACGTCGATTCATTTAATAAATATCTATATTTACTCAACAAACCCCCATCTTCCAGTACCATCAAATTAAGAATGTCGTAAGAAAACCCTAAAACAAATGCTAGTAAAAACACATTAACTCCCGTTCCAAACAGGAGCCCCAAAAACTTATCTGCACCTGTAATAATATCAGAAAGTCCAATAATTTTTACCAAAACCGCCTTTAACAGAGAGAAACCTAGAAGAAATAGCAAAAAGAGAATTATAAAAGAAACGATATTAATAATATAATTTGCAACAATCAAACCCATCATATCTCCAACCGTTTCAAAAGAAAACTGCTCCCCTGCTTCAGTCAGGTGTTTTATTTCCCGGGAAATATTTTCTCCCATTATTTTTGCAAAAGCATTGTTTTCAAAAGAAGACCCCGCAATATTAACCCCTTCTTCTGAAAACTTCATGTATTTTATTTCATCAGACATGGGCAAGTAGTCTTTAACAATATCTACTACACCTTTCATAAACAACTCTTTAATTTTGAAAACAGAAATAAATTTTTCAAGAAAGTTGATTGCGAGAATCGCCGACAAAATTTTTCCTGCAAAGCTAAGCAGACTAACAACGAATCCTCTATATGATCCATATAAAGCGCCAAAAATTACCACTATAATTATTCCAACATCCAAAGCATTATA
>RZYW01000030.1 GCA_009930175.1 Clostridia bacterium | reverse complement strand
TCAAATGGTTTCGGATAATCCTGAATACCAAAGATTCCTTTTTGGAGTTTATACTCTCTTCTCCGGAAGAATTCTCTTGTTTTTTTACCAACAGCAACAATATCATATTCAACTTCTGTATTATCAATAACATTCTTTGCGAATCTTAAAAGGTTTGAATTGTACCCTGCTGCAAGACCGCGATCCCCTGAAATTACATAAAAACAGATTTTCTTTACATCTCTCGAAGTTAGCAAAGGGTTTTTGCTTTCTTTTACTTGGGCTACAAGATGTGTCAACACTTCTTCCAGCTTTTTAGAATATGGTTTCGAACTTTGCGCTGATGCTTGGGTGTTTCTAAGTTTCGACGCAGCTACCATTTCCATTGCCTTTGTTATCTGTCTTGTATTATTTACACTTCGTATTCTTCGTTTTATATCTCTTTCAGCAGCCAATTATTTTCACCACCTTCTTATTTTGCTATTTAAGCACTGAAGGTTCCTTTAAAATCTTCTATTGCACTCTTTAACTCAGTTTCAATTTCATCAGAATACGCTTTTTTAGCTTCTAAAGCATCGTACACTGATTCTTTGTATTTACTTGTCTTAACATAGTTTAAGAATTCTTCTTCAAATATTTTAATCTTTTCTGGAGCAATATCATCCAAGAAACCATTAACAGCAGTAAAAATTGAAATAACCTGGTCTATTACGTTCATGGGAACATACTGACCTTGTTTTAGTATTTCAACTACTCTTTCACCCCTTGTCAAACGTGCTTTTGTTGATGCATCTAAATCAGAACCGAACTGAGCAAATGCAGCCAATTCTCTATATTGAGCAAGATCTAGGCGTAATGGTCCTGCAACTTGCTTCATTGCTTTAATCTGGGCGGATCCACCAACACGAGAAACAGAAATACCTGCGTTGATTGCAGGACGAACACCTGAATTAAATAAATCTGACTCAAGATATATCTGACCGTCAGTAATAGAAATTACGTTTGTAGGAATATATGCTGATACATCCCCGGCCTGAGTTTCAATAATAGGCAAAGCCGTCATTGACCCAGCACCAAGACTATCACTTAATTTCGCCGATCTTTCCAATAAGCGAGAATGTAGATAAAATACATCCCCAGGATATGCTTCACGTCCAGGAGGACGACGAAGCAACAAAGAAAGCTCACGATAAGCGACTGCTTGCTTTGATAAATCATCATAAATAATTAAAACGTGTTTCCCATTATACATAAATTCCTCGCCCATTGCGCAACCAGCATATGGAGCAATATATAACATAGGTGCCGGTTCTGAAGCTGTTGCTGCTACTACTATTGTATAATCCATTGCGCCGCTAGTTTCAAGAGTGTGCACAACGTTAGCAACCGTTGACCTCTTTTGACCTATTGCAACATATATACAAATTACATCTTGACCTTTTTGATTAATAATGGTATCTATTGCAACAGCTGTTTTACCAGTTTGGCGGTCACCGATAATCAATTCTCTCTGTCCTCTGCCTATTGGTACCATTGAATCTATTGCTTTAATACCTGTCTGCAATGGCTCATGTACAGACTTTCTATAAATTACTCCAGGAGCAGGAGCTTCAACAGGTCTATACTTATCTGTTACTATTGGTCCTTTGCCATCAATCGGCTGTCCTAAAGCATTTACAGTACGTCCTATCATTGCTTCCCCAGCAGGAACTTCTACAATTTTTCCAGTTCTTTTAACTGTATCTCCTTCTTTTATATGCCCGAATGAACCTAAAATAACAACACCAATATTATTTTCTTCAAGGTTTAAGGCCATACCATAAGTTTCCTTTGGGAACTCAAGTAATTCGCCTGCCATAGCATCTTTTAGTCCATAAACACGGGCAATACCATCACCCACCTGAATAACAGTACCAACCGTACTTACTTCAATTATTTTCGAGTAATTTTGTATCTCTTTTTTAATAATTGAACTAATTTCTTCTGGGCGTATATTCATCTTATTGCTCACCCCAACTCTCGATAGCTTTTCCAATTTCTTTTTCTAATAATACAAGTCTTTTTCTCACACTACCGTCGATAACTTTATCACCTATTTTTACAGTTATTCCACCTAATAAAGATGAATCAACCTGATTATGTACAGTAACTTTTCGACCCATTTTTTCAGAAAGTTTATCTTCCAAATTTTTTATTTTATTGTCTGATAGTTTAATAGATGAAAAAACTTCGGCAACCGCTTCAAGGGTCTGTTTCTGTATTATTTCTTTAGGTGAGAATAAAAATTTCTTTAGATAATCATCTTCGTAACTTATTTTACCTTCAAGTTCTTTTCCAATCATTGCTAATCTTTTAACAACACTACTGTCAATAATTTTGTCGTCAATTTTCAAAATAATACCACCAATAATATCGGGGATTACCTCTGTTTTAAGACGAACCTTTTTGCCAGTAATGTCCGAAATTCTGTTTGTCAGCTTCTGAACCTCTGAATCAGAAAGTTTTACAGCAGTCCCAACATTTACTTCTAAAAATTCTTTTTCAAAATCAGCAAGATCTTTAAATTCTAAAACAATTTTTTCAAAATATATTTCTCTTTTTTTATCAATTAGAATATATAAAAAACTTAGAAGAGTCGCATATGTTTTTTCAGTAAAATATGCCTCAATAACTCTTTTTTTGTCTTCTTTTGTAAGTTTATTTTCGTACCAGGCATACTGCAATATAGGAATTTGTACAAGATTGTCTTTGATAATTTCTAATTGTTTTGAAAACTCAGAAATTTTATTCTCTTCTTGAGCTATCTCTAGGAGTGCTTGTGCATAGCGTTTAGAGATTGTTTTATTACTCAATGCACTTCCCCTACCTCTTTAATAAATTCATCAATCATTTTTTCATGATCTTCAAAACTTAAATTTTTAGCAACAATCTTTTCTGCAGCAAGAATAGACGTAGACACAATAACTTGTCTTACTTCAGCCATAGCCTTATCTTTTTCAGCTTTGATTTCTCTTTGCATTTCTTCTGAAATTTTCTTCGTTTCTATTTTTGCAGACTCAACAATTTCATTTTTTTCTTTTTCTGCAATTTTTACTGCTTGAGCTATTATTTCTTTTGCTTCTTCTTTTGCTTTATTTGTTTGAGCAATATGCTCTGCACGAATACTTTCAGCCTCTTCTTTAGCAACTCTTGATGCTTCTAAATTATCTGCAACATACTTCTTTCTGCTATCTAGCATATTTAAGATTGGCTTGTGTAAAAATTTATTTAAAACGGCTATTAATATAACAAAGTTAACTATCGCAAATATCATGTCCGTTAGATTAATACTTATCAAGGTTCTTCCTCCCTTCTAAAAAACGCATAAAATAAGGATATGTTACTTCTCTACATTCCTGAAGAAATATTTTAGTAGGCAAAAAGAATACTCTAATTGCCTACTAAATAAAATTAGTTAATATTTCCTACTAACATAAATGCTATTAACAATCCAAAAATTGTTAATGCTTCCATGAATGCTAACGCAAGAATCAAAGAAGTACGAATTTCTCCTGCAGCTTCAGGTTGGCGACCCATTGCTTCCATTGCGCTTGAAGCAGCTTTACCTTGTCCTAAACCAGGTCCAATTGTAGAAAGCCCAATAGCAAGAGCAGCAGCAATAGCTATAATTCCATTTAATGGCATCAAACTTACCTCCCTTCCCTTTCTTATAAATAATTATAAATAATTATAAATTATTCAAAAAATTTATTTTTTAATGATGACCGTCAGTCGCAGTATGTATATATATTGCGGACAGTAGTGTGAAAACATAAGCCTGAATTGCACCAAACAATATTCCAAGGAAATATGCAGGTAGCGGAACAATTAGTGGGATCATGCTAAATAAAGTCATACCAATCATTTTTTCCCCAAATATATTCCCGAATAGACGCAGAGATAAAGATAAAGGTTTTACAATTTCTTCGACTATGTTTAGTGGGAAAAGAAATGGGTAAGGTTGAAAAAAGTGCTTAAAATAACTAAGTCCCTTCTCCTTAATGCCAAAAAAGTGTGTAACCGAGAAGGTACATAAGGCTAATCCTACCGTGACACTTAATGTTGATGTTGGTGTAGTTAGCCAAGATATTGTTCCAGATCCTGGGAGCAGTGAGCAATAGTTCATTACTAATATAAAAATAAACACTGTTGCTAAATATGGAAAATACTTCCTGGCTTTTTCTTCTCCCATAACTTCTGAAAGAAAATTCAACAACTTTTCAACAACAAGCTCAAGAAAATTTTGCAAACCAGAAGCAAACCACTTCAAATCTCGAGTTGCAAGAAAAGAAACACCAATAAGTAGTGCCATTACCAACCACATTGAAGTAGTATACGAACTAATCTCAATTCCAAATATTGTTGCCACAGGTGCATGATGTCCTGCTTCCGCAGCATTGGCAATTCCAACAAACAATTTATTCACCCCTTTCAATATGTATTTCTTTTATTTTTTTTTCGCTTTTCCATCTTTTCAAAAAATTTAATTTTTTCAAAAAGGTTAATGAAGGAAAAGATTATTGCTGACAAAATTAATAATACTGTGGGAATCATACCTGTTTCATATTTTGCATCTAACCAAATACCACCTTTATATGCAAACCATACAAGGGTAACCATATAAACGCCAAAATACATTACAACAAACATATAATTCATTAATTATACTCCCACTCAGAAGGCCTCTCAGAGTTAAAACCATATTTCCATTCAATATAGTTTACTATCCTTTTTGAAGCATTTCCATCTCCATAAGGATTAACCGCCTTAGCCATTCTATCATAGCTTTCCCTCTGAGTTAAGAGTTTTTTTACGGAATTGTAAATTCTATCACTATTTGTTCCAACAAGTTCCACCGTACCTGCATGAACTGCTTCCGGGCGTTCAGTATTTTCCCGTAAAACCAACACTGGTTTTCCAAAAGCTGGAGCTTCCTCTTGTATTCCTCCAGAGTCCGTAAGTACGAGAAAGGACTTGCTCATTAATAAAGAAAAATCTTCATACTCCATGGGATCCACAAGAAAAACTCTTTCTTTTTCTGAAAGCATTCTCTCTGCAAGTTCTTTTACCTTTGGATTTTTGTGTACCGGAAAAATTATTTTAACATCTTCAAAATCTCTATGTATGTTTAATAACGCATTAAATATGTTTTCCAAAGGCTTGCCATGGTTTTCTCTTCTGTGTGCAGTCACGAGTATTATTTTATCATTATCTGATGCTATTCTACAAGGAAAATTTCCTTTTTTCTCACATATATTATTCTCGCCTATTTTAACTGTTTCCAAAAGTGCATCAATAACAGTATTTCCCGTAACGTAGATGTCTTTTTCCGAAATATTTTCTTTCAAAAGATTTTCTTTTGAGCCTGTAGTGGGAGCAAAATGGATATTAGCAAGACATCCCGTAAGTCTCCTGTTAGCTTCTTCAGGATATGGGGAATACAAATCCCCCGACCTGAGCCCAGCCTCAACATGAGCGACTTTGATTTGTTTATAATATGCTGCTAATGATGCCGCAAATGTTGTTGTTGTATCACCATGAACTAAAACTAAGTCTGGTTTAACTTCCTCAAGAATATCACTTAGACCGATTAGTACATTCGAAGTAATATCTGTTAATGATTGATTTTTTTTCATTATGTTTAAGTCATAATCCGGAATAATATTAAATAATTCCAGAACTTGGTCCAGCATCTCTCTGTGTTGTGCAGTTACCACAACGATACTTTCAAAGTTTTTGTTTTTTTCAATTTCTTTTACAAGTGGTGCCATTTTAATTGCTTCCGGTCTTGTTCCAAAAACACTTAAAATTTTTTTCTTTTCCATAATTATTATTTACTCCTCTTTCCTGGAATATGTTAAGTATCCCTTGTCAATTAATTTTTGGATGTGTTTTTCCAAGGCTGCTCCAATATCCATGTTGTGCTCTTCTTCAAGAACAAACATTAATGAAACTGCGGTCTGTGCAACATCAAGAAGTTCAGAGCAAATCTTCTCCATAACTTCTGGTTCTTCATAAATTTTATTTTCCCCACTCATCCCTCTGTACTTCCCGATAGCCTGGGCTAGTTCTCCCGTTTCCTCCATTAACTTTAAAGCGGTTGATTCTATCGTAGGCTGAAGATTATTGAGGCGGGGAAGAGCTATACTTTTATATTTCATCTGATTCTCCTAACTGAAGCAGTTCAACATCTGATTCAGCTAATAGTTCTTTCGCTAAATCATCTGGGTACCCTTCAACATAGACAATTTTTTTGACTTTTGCGTTAATTATCAGCTTTGAGCACAAAGCGCATGGAAAATTTGTACAATATAGCGTACTTCCTTCAATGCTGACTCCATGTACCGCTGCCTGAATAAGTGCATTTTGTTCTGCATGAATACCCCTGCAAAATTCATGTCTTTCTCCACTGGGAATTCCTTTTTGTTCCCTTATGCATCCACGGTCAAGGCAGTGTTCTAGCCCCCGGGGAGCTCCATTATAACCGGTGGTCAAAATGTGATTATCTTTTACCAGAACAGCACCCACTTTTCTGCGTAAACAAGTAGAGCGGGATGATACTAATCTGGAAATATCCAAAAAGTATGCATCCCAGCTTTTTCTTTTATTGTGTTCCAAAAATTCTATCTCCGGCATCGCCGAGACCAGGCACTATGTAGCCATGATCATTTAATTTTTCATCAATGGCAGCAACATAGATATCAACATTTGGGTGCTTTTCTTGAACCATCTTGATACCTTCTGGAGCTGCAATAAGACAAACAAGTTTGATATTCTCTGCTCCTCTTTCTTTTAGAAAATCTATAGCAGCAGCAGCTGAACCTCCTGTAGCAAGCATAGGATCAAGAATTAGTAACTCTCTTTCAACTATATCAGAGGGCAGTTTGCAATAATATTCAACAGGAAGAAGCGTTTCAGGATCTCTATAAAGACCAATGTGCCCAACTTTAGCAGCTGGAATCATTTTCAGCATTCCTTCAACCATTCCAAGACCGGCTCTTAGAATTGGAACCAACCCCACTTTTCTTCCTGCAATTATTTTAGATTTGGCTTTTTGAACTGGAGTTTCTATCTCAATTTCCTCCAGAGGCATATCCTTAGTTACCTCATAAGCCATAAGCATAGTTATTTCCTCAACCAATTCCCTGAATTCCTTTGGTCCCGTATCTTTTTCCCTTACATAAGTAAGTTTGTGTTGAATTAAAGGATGGTTAAGCTCGTAAACCTTTGACATATAACACCTCTTCCTAAAAAAATCTAAGTCTATTTTACATTATCAGAAGGTAAAAAGGGGAAACTTTTCAGTAAGATTTTTAACCTTTTTCATTGCTTTTTCTGAATCTTGTTCAATTATTACATCAGCAATAATGTCTGCTATTTCCTTCATTTCCGCTTCTTTCATTCCTCTTGTTGTTGAGGCTGGTGTTCCAACTCTTATGCCGCTTGTTACGAATGGGCTTTTAGTCTCAAATGGAATTGTATTTTTATTTACTGTAACATTAGCGTGATCAAGCAATAACTCCGCATCTTTCCCAGATATTTCCTGGGAAGTAAGATCGATCAACATTAGGTGATTATCAGTTCCTCCAGAAACAATTCTGAAGCCTTTTTCCTGAAGACTGTCAGAAAGTACAAGAGCATTTTTAAGTATTTGTTTTTGATATTCTTTAAACTCAGGCTCTAAAGCTTCTTTAAACGCAACCGCTTTTGCAGCAATCACATGCATTAAAGGTCCACCTTGAATTCCAGGGAAAATAGCTTTATTGACTGCAGCTGCATGTTCTTCTTTGCATAAGATCATTCCGCCTCTTGGACCCCTTAATGTTTTATGTGTTGTAGTTGTAACGAAGTCTGCATATCCAACTGGGTTTTGATGTAGGCCAGCAGCAACCAGGCCGGCAATGTGTGCCATATCAACCATAAAATAAGCACCAATTTCATCTGCAATTTCCTTGAAAATCTTAAAATCAATTGCTCTTGGGTAAGCACTTGCACCAGCTACAATCATCTTTGGCTTTTCTTTAAGTGCTGTTTCCCTTAATTTGTCATAATCTATCTTTTCTGATTCTTTTTCTACTCCATAGGAAACAATATTGAAATATGAACCAGAGATATTAACCGGACTGCCGTGTGTTAAGTGCCCGCCATGGCTTAAGTCCATTCCCATTATAGTATCTCCTGGTTTTAATACTGAAAAATAAACTGCCGTATTAGCCTGAGCTCCTGAATGCGGCTGGACATTAACGTGATCTGCACCAAACAATTTCTTAGCTCTTTCAATAGCAAGATTTTCTGCCATATCAACATATTCACAACCGCCATAATATCTTTTTCCAGGATATCCTTCTGCGTATTTGTTGGTAAGAACTGAGCCCATAGTTGCCATTACAGCCGGACTTACATAATTTTCAGAGGCTATAAGCTCTATTTTCTCTAGCTGCCTTTTTTCCTCCAAAGCAATTATGTCAGCAATTTCAGAGTCTGCTTTTCTCACAAAATGTTCAATGTAATTCAACTTTGTTCCCCCTCGGTTTTATAGTTATTATTTTTATTTTAAAGAGCTGTTGTAAACTGCTCTTTCACCACCTACATATTTTGGACGAGTTTTTGCAAATACTACTTTAGCCTCACCAATCTTATCTTCTTTTAGTCTTACAGGTACAACTACTTTCTTAAGATTCATGCCAATCAAGGTTAGCCCAATATCAAGGCCGATATCAGCTTCGATATTTTCTGCCAGGCAAGGATCTTTAAATCTTCTGTATGCTTCCTCTGCCATTGCGCCTCCAGCCCTTTTAACTGGCATCGCATTAACTTCAACAAGGTTTATTTTGTTTAGAAGGCTTCTTTCGATAACTATTGATCTGTTTAGGTGTTCGCAACATTGAAAAGCAAGATGAAATTGAAACTTTTCAGCGTATTTAAAAAAAACATCTGCCATTTCCTTAGCTGAATCCGTGTTACCTCCAGTGCCAATTTTAACTCCTGTTACTTCGCTGGTACTGCAGCCAATAAGCAGAATTTTTCCTTCCAAATTTTTTATTTCGGATACAATATTATCCATTACTTTTTTAGTGTCTTCAAAAATACTTCTTCCTGACATTATTATCACCCAGCTTCTTTATTTCTTCCTCTATTTCCGAAAAAACCTTTCTATATGTTCCCAGATCTCCACCAAAAGGATCTGAAATTTCCTGAAGATTTTTCTCACTTCTATTATACTCTTTTAAAGTAAAAATTTTATCTTTTTCTTCAAGAAAAAAGGTTTTTAGTACTTCTTTTTGTTCTCTTGTCATCGTTAGAATTAAATCAGACTTATTTAACAGCTCTAGTGATACTCTTTTTGAAGTGAAGCTTTCGATATTGTAACCGTTTTCCAACAAAACATTTTTAGCATTTTCTGATATCGAATCCCCATCTGCAGCAAAAATTCCAGCTGAGTCAAATTCATATTTTTCAATAATTTTAGCGGCTGCAGCTTCTGCCATAGGGCTTCTGCAAGTATTACCGGTACATACAAAAAGAATCTTCATATATATTTTCCTCCAGATGCTTTCTCGCTGCGGTTTTGATATGCTCTACCTGTAATTTCTTCGGAGATATCTTCCATATAAATTACTTTTGTATTTTCCCCGTCAAATTCCCTTAGATTTTTATAAAAATCAGCTGTAATTTTATCAGGAAATTTAACAGATCCGGAAATTCTGATCTTAACATTACCCTGATCCGGAAATTCTAACTTATCATACATTTCCTTTGTTATCAGAATCCCTGTTTGTAATCCCTCATTTTCTTTGGCTGCACTTAAAATAATATTTTTTATTTTTTTTGCTTTCTCTTCCAGGCTTCCTTTTACAATATAAAGATCGCACTTTGGAGCATAGTGACGGTATTTTGTTCCGGGAGATCTTGGTTTTTCGCTGATTAAAGATGAGTCGTATTCAGCAGGGATATGCCTTTTAATTTCTTCAAGAGACACGCTGCCGGGACGAAGAATCAGAGCTGGTGTAACTGTCAAATCAAGGACTGTAGATTCAATCCCCAGAACAGATTGAGAAGATACAATAATTCCGTCAATTTTGCCAGAAAGGTCTTCTATAACATGTTCTCCCCTTGTTGGACTTGGGCGTCCGGAAATATTGGCACTTGGTGCAGCTACAGGAATATCTGCAGTTTTCAGCAATTCCAGAGCCACCAAATCGGAAGGCATTCTTATACCTACCGTATCAAGTCCTCCAGTTACAATGGGAGGTATACTTTTTTTTGCTTTAAAAATCATTGTTAGAGGTCCTGGCCAAAATTTTTCCGCCAAGAGTATTGCTTCTTTTGGTATATTTTCAGCAAGTATTTCCAATTGCCCCATAGAATGGATATGAACAATCAGAGGATTGTCTCCGGGACGTCCTTTGGCTAGAAAGATTTTTTCTACTGTTTCTGAAGAAAATGCATTTCCCCCTAAGCCATAAACTGTTTCTGTAGGAAAAGCCACTAGCCCTCCTTTTTTTAGGAGTGCAGCAGCTTCTCTGATTATTTTTGTATCTATATTATCTTTATCTATTTCAAATATTGTTGTATTCATATTTTATCTCTACAAAATCTGACTGTTAACATATTTTTCAATCTTCTCCGTTTTTTCTGAAGAAGCTATAAATATGAGGCAATCACCTTCCTGAAGTACAAAATCTTTATTTGGAGAAAAAATCTCTTCTCCTTTTCTTTCGATTGCTATTACTGTTGCGTCAGTTTCTTTGCGGAACTGTAAGTCAATTAAACTTTTATTAATAAGTGGAGAGTTTTTTTCGATAACAATTTCTCCTACCCGAGGGAGGATCGACAGCAAACGGGAGCTATACATAAGAACCCTGTCCATTTGTTCTTCGATCTTTTTGTCAAGCTCTCTCTTTTCATCTAAAAGCTGGAGATATTTTTCTCTGGCTGCTAAAAGATCTTGTCTATGATTAAAGCTTTCCACATACTTTTTGGCTGCATTCCTATCTTTAACATTAATTCCGCTGCCCTGGAACACTTCTACTATTCCCATGCTCTGAAGGAGCGCCACTGCCCGGCGGATTGTTTCTGGGGACACATTATATCTTCCAGCAAGAGTTGATCTACCGTAAAGTTTCTGTCCTTCAGTGTATTCTCTTTTTAAAATCTTTGTTGCAATGTCAAAAGCAATTTTTTCATACTTTGCCATTGAACTAATATTTTTTATACTATCCTTCTTGTTCATATTGAATAACCTCATTTTATTTCTATTATTATTTAAATTATACATTTATAAAATATTTTAACAACTTATTTTATTTTATCGAAAAGTACTTTACAAATACTGTATACAATAATATAATACAAGAAAGATAAGAATATTGTATCACCCTTTGTTAAAAAAGGAACAATATTTGAAACTATCAGTGATAAGTTAAACCAACTTATCCAACTGGTAAGTAAACTTAAGGTTTGCTTACATTTTTTTTGCCCTGATCAATCCCTAAAGGATTTCAGGAAAAACCCGACGCGTTTCTACATGGCTGGTGAAATAAAAATGACCAGTAATCTGTGGAATCGAAAGAGTCAGGTAGTTAACCAAAACCTATAAAAAAATTTAGGAGGACGTTCAAATGATCAAGTTTAAGCTTGCGGTTTGTACTGTTCTGGTTACTACTTTGATTGCTTTCAACTTATTTTTAAACCTGGTTGGAGACAATACCCTGGTAGCTTCTGAAACAGCAAAAGCAACACCATACGGTGCAGTTTTACTGCAGAAGTAATATTAGTTTATAGTTATCTGCTATTTGAGTGAACTTATAGGGGTTAGCTATCAGCTAATGACACAATTTATTAACATCTATAAAAAGGAGTGTCTAAGATATCAGGCTTGGATGCTTCTTTTTTGTTTCTTGCTCTAGAACAAAAGCAAGAACGTTAAAAAGTGGTGGTGCAAAATTTTGCACCACCACTTTTTTAAAACTTTTTAAAACCTAACATAAAAAAATGATCCAACGAATACCATAATAGCGATGGTAACTGCCAAGCCAATAGAAAACCGATAATGATCAGGATCATATTTTTCAGGTGTTTCGTTTTCACTATTAATTACATTTAACTTTCTAAAAGGGTTGTTGAAAAATGGGACTATTGATAAAATTCCTGTTCCCCAAACCGCACCCAGATTTTCCTGAATAGCAACTACTACTTCTGAGGTTTTTCTTGTTACAAAAACCAATGGCTTTCTATACAACCAGTCCGTATCTAACAAGAAATACTCTTTAGGTTCCATGATTTCAACAAAGAATAAAAATGCCAAAGTAGAAGCTAATAATATCTGCACTGTTGAAATAACGTGATCAAATGTATAAGGAATATAATTCATTTCGAAAGGTAACCTATTATAAAGTAAGTTTGGGAAAGATCCATAAACAAAGCAAAGCACTGCCGTAATTATCATAGAAATATACATATTTATTGGAACTTTCTTGATATCATAAGACTTCTTTGCTTCACCCAAAAATGAATAATAAGTTACTTTTAAACATGTAGATATTAATGTACCTACACTTGCAAGGTAAAGAAGTAACTCTACTTCAGGATACTTTGTTACACTCGCCGCAGACAAAATTACTGCTTTACTTGTAAATCCGTTAAGATAGGGGAATCCTGAAATAGCTAACGATCCTATAAAGTACAATACAACAACCCCAGGAATTTTTTTAAATAACCCTCCAAGGTCAGTTAATTTGCTAAAACCTGTCGCATACAATATTGTTCCTGCACCCATAAACAACAAAGACTTATATAAAATATGCGAAAATGCATGGGCTACGGCACCGTTCAATGCCAACTCTGAACCAAGTCCAACGGCTGCAACCATATAACCAACTTGACTAATAATATGATAAGATAATATTACCCTTAAATCATTTGCAAACATTGCATAAAGTACTCCCAACAAACACATCACTACTCCGCCCCAAATTAATATTGGAACACCTGGAAATACTCTTACTAAACAATAAACGGCTACTTTTGTAGTAAGACAGCTCATGAAGACACTCCCGGAAATTGTGCTTTTTGGATATGCATCAGGCAACCAAGCATGTAAGGGGTAAATAGCCGCATTTATACTTATCCCAATAAGTATAAATATACTTGCAATATCCATATTCTGAGACAGAGAGTTAATCAAGTATTCCCCCTGGCTCACTTTTATAAAAATCCCTGCCAGCAAAAGATTTCCCCCAAAAAAATGGACAAGAAAATATCTTATTCCTGCTTTTTTTGCCGTTTCATCTTTTTTTGCCCACACTAAAAAAGTGCTGCTGATTGCCATTAATTCCCAGAAAAAAAGTAATGTAATCCAATCCCCTGCAAGAACAACACCCATTGAACTAGCAACATAAAGAAATTGTGCCGCAACCTCAATCCTATTTGAATAATTATATGAAAAAAGATTTGCAGTAAAAGAAACAATAGAAAGAATGAAAACAAATATCCAAGATAATTCGTCAACCTTAAGATATACTAGGTCTATATTATTAATGAAGCCAATACTCTGCTGTTGACCGTATTGAAGGTTATAAGATGCAACCAAGACAATCAACGGCATAACAATTAACATAATCTTCCTAATAAGATGAGGAACAAAAGGAATAACAATTCCTGCTCCAAGCATTATTAACGCAGGATGCAAAATCATTCTTCCTCACTCCTCTCATAAATATCTTTTTTTCTTTTTACAATTGGAAACAAAATTCCCTTTGATATGAAAATAAGTAAAAAACCCCCAAGCAAACCAAAAATATAATCAAAACCAATAAAGGCATGCCACCAATAGTAAGGATGATAATGAATAGGAAAAATCACCTCTACAATTATTGATAAAAAACCAACTATAGCAAAAGAAAGAATTACATTCTTCTGGCCCATTCAACTAACCCCCTATTCCCTTTGAAACAATTTCAGCAGAAATTATAGCTAAATCATAAAATTTCACTAAGAAGTTGGGATTAATGCCAAGAATAATACTCATAATACCCGTAAAAATTATTGGTATTAGCATGTCCTCCCGGACCTCACCATATTCTGTGAAGTTATCATTTTTTTCATAAAAAGCCATCACAAAAATAGTAAATAAATATGTTGCACTAAGCATTGCACTTGCAACAAAAACAATTACATAAAATATTTTTCCACCTGCAATTGAGCCCATCACGAGATTCCATTTACTTATAAAACCGACAGTAAACGGCATCCCACTAATGCCAAGAGATGCTATCCCAAACATGGCCATTGTTATAGGCATTTTACGTCCAATTCCGTGCATTTCACTAATATACTTAAACCCTGTATTTACGAATATTGCCCCCGCACAAAAAAATAAAGTAATTTTCATAAATGCATGTGCAGCAATATGAAATAATCCCCCGAGAAATGCTTGTTCATTGGCAAGAGCAACGCCTAATACTATGTAAGATAACTGACCTATTGTTGAAAAGGCCAACCTTCTTTTTAGATTATCCTGTCTTAGTGCTATTATTGAAGCAACTATTATTGTAAACGCTGCAAGCCAAGCAAGATAATCTACAATTCCAAGAGTATTTAATAAATCAAAACCAAAAATAAAACCAACAATCCTTACTATTGAAAATACTCCTGCCTTTACTACTGCTACGGCATGTAAAAGAGCACTAACAGGTGTTGGAGCAATCATAGCTGCAGGTAACCATCCATGAAACGGCATTATTCCAGCCTTAACAGCAGACCCTAAAATCAAAAGTATGAAAATTATTGTTAAAGAAATGGGATTCCCACTCGTTCCAATACTTCCACCCGGAACAAAATCAGTTGTTCCTGTTAAATGATATAGCCAAATAATACCGAACAAAAACACTTGCCCCGAAATAAGTGTATACGCCAAATATTTTCTGCCAGAGTTTATAGATTCTTCATTGCGGGAATGAACAACAAGTGGATAAGTCGCTATCGTAAGAATTTCGTAAAAAATAAAAAATGTTAATAAATTTCCAGAGAAAGAGATTCCCATAACAGCAGAAATGCAAACTGCAAATGAAGCAAAAAAACCTGTTTGGTTTTTCTTCTTCTCTGCTCTCATGTATCCAATTCCATAAAAAGAGGTCGCTACCCAAAGAATAGAGGCAAGACTTGCGAATAACATACCCGCAGCATCTATTTTTAAGAAAAAATCCACATTCGGGACTAAGCTATACCGAGCAGTTTGCATCAAATCCCCTGCTAACAGCCTCGGTAATACATAGAACACCAACGCGACATTTGAAATACTAGCAATAATAGTCCAAGTCTCTCTTATATTCGGCTTCTTTTCACCAGTTATCATTATCAACAAAGCCGCCATCCCAGGAATTACTACAAAGTACAACGGCATTAAACTTACTTCACTCATTAGTTTAACACCTCCGGAAATGATGATATTATTACATTCGCAACCAATTCAAAATTCATAATTCCCAATACAAGAACACCAATGCTTAATAATGAGATCGGTATCAACAAAGAGAAGGGAAGTTCATATTTCGATTTAACATGACTTTCAAAACTTTTATCCGCAGGTTTTAGAAAGATGTTTTCAATAATCCTGAAAAAATATACTGCATTTAGAATACTACTAATTATTATAACAATAGGGAAAAGCCATAGTCCTTCCATAATGGCTCCATTTATTAAATACCACTTACTAAAAAACCCCGCTGTTGGTGGTATTCCAACCATCGAGAATGCTAATATCAAGAATGCGTACATTGACACTGGCATTTCCTTAAACAACCCTTTAAAGTTTTCAATCTTTTTTTCACCACACCTTAAATAAATACCACCTGCAATAAAAAACAGTGCTACTTTCATAAATGCGTGGTTTAAAACATGGAACACTGCACCGACCAAACCATAAATATTCCCAATAGAAATACCCAAAGCTATATAGCCAATACCAGCAACGCTGGAATAAGCTAACATTCTTTTATATTCAGACTGGGCAATTGCCATAATAGAACCAAATAATATTGCAATAGAAGCTAGAATGCCAACTACATTAAGCACTGATTGTATAACTTCGGAAGTTGGATTAAATATGTAAAACATAAATCTAATCATCACATACACAGGAATTTTTATTAATATCCCTGACATGTATGCTGACAATGGATACGGAGCGTAACTGTGCGCATCCGGTAACCATATATGCAATGGAAATAACGCCATTTTTATCCCTAAGCCAACAAACATCAAAAGAATCGCAATCAAAACAGCTGGCGATGTTATTACTGGTTGAAGTCTCTCAGCCATATCAATCATATTCAAAGTACCAGTTATCGCATATATATAACCAATACTCAACAAATAAAAAGAGGCTCCTACTGTACCAATTTGAAGATATTTAAACGAAGCAACGGTACCTCTTTGGCCGCCAAGTGCTATTAAGGCATACGTTGAAAGAGACGATATTTCGAGAAATACATATAAATTAAAAGCGTCCCCAGTTACAACCATGCCAAGAGATCCTGTTACAATTAGGCATAATAGGGAATAGTAAACAGCATTTTTTAACCAACCTTCCTCCCTAAAAAACTCTCTTGAGTAGACTGCGACAGTTGTTGCAATAAACGAGACTAAAACAGCGAATATTGAATTAAGAGGGTCCATGACATATTCTATTCCGAAAGGTGCTTCCCAGGCACCGAACTCATAGAAAATACGGCCGGATTCTAAGGTTTCAAATAATACTAACGAAGAAAAAATCATAGAACCAATAAAGGCGCTAACAACGAAAGTTCTTAACAATGCCTTTGATAATTTTGCCATAATCGGAGCAAGTAAAGCCATTGAAAGAGGGATTATTACAATAAATGCGGGAGCATGTTTTATCATTCTTCCATCCTCCTTAAAATTTCATCCTCTTCTATTGTATTCAAAAATCTACCGATTCTTATCATAAGTGACAATGCTACCCCTGTCGTACTAAGACTTACTACAATAGCTGTAAGCATCAATGCGTGTGGTAAAGGGTTAATGTAAGCATCTACATTAATGATACCCGGCATTTCAATTGGTATCGTTGCATCTATTTTTAACCCCAAAGTAAGAAAGAAAAAAATAACCGCTACTTGCATGATATTCATTGCAATAAGCTTTTTTATTAAATTATTTTTTGTAACTATTCCGTATATCCCAAGAAGAAAAAGAACTGCAATAAGGATATAAATCATATTTGAAAGAAGATTAATTGTCATTATTTTCTCCTTTC